>JBCCMW010000136.1:0-9789 GCA_039026175.1 Pseudomonadota bacterium | reverse complement strand
CGGCGTGGCCGCCGGCGGCGCGCGCATCGGTCGGGTCGACGGCGACGTGCGGCTGACCGACCGCGGGTCGGGGCGCACCGATGTCTCAGCCGAGGTGCGGGTGCCCCGGGTCGCGGCCGAGGGCGCCGAGGTGCGCGATATCCGCCTGGCGGCCCAGGTGGCCGACGCGCTGGGCACCCCGCGGCTGGACGCGCGGCTGGATGTCGCCGCGGTGGACGGCGAGGGGATCGCGCTGGACGCGCCGCGGCTGACGGTCGAGGGCCCGCTCTCGCGTCTCGCCATCGCGTTTACGGCGGCGGGCGAGGCGATCGGCAAGGCGCTGAACGCCGAGATGCGCGCCCGGGTCGACGTCGACGGCCCGCTGGACGCCACCGTTGATGCGTTGCAGGTGACGTTGGACGAGGCGCGCATCGCGCTGGCCGAACCGCTGCGCGTGCGGGCCGAGGGTGCGGCGACGCGGATCGACAACCTGGCCCTGCTGCTGCCGGGCGGGCGCATCGTCGGCGCAGCGCGGCTGTTCCCGCGCGGGGCGGCCGGGCAGTTGGCCATCGATTTCGACGATCTGGGCGCGCTCAAGACGCTGGACGAGGCGGTGCCGCTGGCCCGCGGCACGGCCGACGTCGACGCCAGGTTCGACACCCGCAGCGGCAGCGCCGGCGCCGAGGTCACGGCACGCGTCGCAGGCTTGGGGCTGGACGGTGCGGTGGCGGACATCGGCGATCTGGGCCTTGCCCTGGATGGGCGCTGGAACGGCCGGGTGTTCGACGCCGACGCGGCGCTGAGCGGCCCGTTCGGCGACCCGGTCCGGGTCACCGCCGGCGTGCCGCTGGTCGCCACCGGCGGGCCCGCGCCCGCACTGAACCAGCGCGGCCCGCTGCGCGCCACGGTCGACTGGCAGGGTCGGCTGGGCGATCTGTGGGTGCTGGTGCCGGCCCCCGGCCACGTGCTGGACGGCGCCGTGCTGGTCGATCTGGACGTCGGCGGCACCCCGGCCGCACCCACCGTGGGCGGCCGGCTCGAGATGGCGGACGGCCAGTACCAGAACCTGGACACCGGCACGATCCTCACCGATCTGGCGGTGGCCAGCCAGCTTGCCGGTACCTCGGACATCGCGCTGGAGATCAGCGCCCGCGACGGCGCCTCGGGCACGCTGGATGCGACCGTGGCGCTGCGCGAGCAGACGCTGGACGCGACCGTCGCCGTCGACCGCGCCGTGCTGGTGCGCCGCGACGACGTCACCGCCCAGATCAGCGCCGACATCGCGGCGCGCGGGCCGCTGACCGGCTTTGCGCTGACCGGCACCACCACGATCGACCGGGCCGAGGTCCGGCTGGTCAACGCGGTGCCGCCCTCGGTGGCCGATCTCGGCGACGTGCGCATCAAGGGCGAGCCCGTGCCCGAGGAGGCCGAGCCCGCCGGCGGCGACATCACGCTGGATCTGGCGGTGCGTGCGCCCTCGGACGTGTTCGTGCGCGGCCGCGGGCTGGACAGCGAGTGGCAGATCGCGCTGGACATCGCGGGCACCGCCGCCGCGCCACGCATCAGTGGCAGCGTCGAGCGCCGGCGCGGCGAGCTGGATTTCCTGGGCCGCGTGTTCGACCTGGAGCAAGGCGAAGTGATCTTCTCGGGCGGGCGCGAGATCAACCCGCGGCTCAACGTCGTGCTTGCCCACGCGCGCGACGACGTCACGGGCTTCATCCGCGTGGGCGGCACGGCGAACGCGCCCCAGGTGACGTTCACCAGCGACCCGGCCTTGCCCGAGGACGAGGTGTTGCCGCGGGTGATCTTCGGGCGCTCGGCGCAGTCGCTCTCGGGCCTCGAGGCGCTGCAGCTGGCCGGTGCGGTGGCCACGCTGCTCGACGGCACCGGCGGCACGGTGGACCAGATCCGCGGCGCCGTAGGGCTGGACGTGCTGCGTCTCGACAGCGACGACAGCGGCGGCACCTCGGTCGTGGTGGGCCGCAACGTGGCCGACGGCGTGTTCGTGGGCGCCAAACAGCCGATCGACGGCGGCGAGACCTCGGTTCAGGTCGAGATCGAAGTGTTCGAGAACATCACCGTCGACGGCGAGGTCGGCGGCGATGGCGACACGTCGCTGGGCGTGAACTGGCGCAAGAATTTCTAGCCCACCTGCCGCGCGCCATGGGGCGACGGGCGGCACCGGCCCCTGGTCCCCGACGTGCACCATGCCCGTCTGTCGTCGGTCGGGGCGCGCCGCTCGGCACCGGGTCGCGACCGCGGGCCGGTTTCTGCGCGGGGTGCGCGAAGCTGCGCGTGGGGCGGGAAACCGCGCCCACTTGCCGCCACGGTTGCGGGGCCGTCGCCGCCATTCTGTCGGTCCTGCCGCGAAGGTTGCCCGAAATCACCGCGGCATCACCCACGCCCCGCCCCGTTCGGTGGCGATAACGCCGTCATCGGGTAGCGCGGCGTGGCGCGGTTTGTGGGGGTTCGGTCGATGCGTGGCATGAAGGTCAGCAAGAGCGCGGTGGCGATCCTGATGGTCGCGATGGCCGCACTGCCCGTGGGGACCGCGGGCGCGCAGGTTCTGCAGGGCGTTGCGTTCGAGGTGGTGCCGTCGTCGGCGCCGACGGCGGCAAGCGTGGCGTATCCAGCGGTGGTGACGCGGCTGCCGGCCTCCGATGCGACGGCGCTGGCCGTGCCGGGTGCGCTGATCGCGGTGGGTCTGTTGGGTATGGCGTTGTCGGTGCGAACGCGTCGCACCTGAGACGGTGCGTGGGTGAGATAGTCCCTGGGTGGGGGGGGTCTGCGGTCGCGTGACGGGTGCTGTTCGGCTGTGTGCGGTGTGGGGTGCGTCGCAGCCGGCGCTTGGGTAGGGGGTGGTGCGTTGGGTCGGTGAGCGGCGTTGCGGTGTCGGCCGTGGGAGCGTGGCGTCCGGGTGTAGCGTCCGGGAGTGGCGTCCGGGAGTGGCGTCAGGGGGTGGCGTCTGGGGCGACGCGCGGCGGGCCGCTGCGGCGAGGCAGCGATGCCGGCGCGATTTGGGTGCCCCGGTCAGGCGTTCGTGTTTGGTACGAACGCGCGGCAGGTCGGTTTGCGTGATCGGTAACCGTGATAAAGCTCCAGCTCGGATCCTGCCCGAGCCGGAGCCTTCTCCATGCGCACCCAGACTATCCTCGCCATCCTTGGCGTCGCGCTGAGCGCGGCCCTGCTGACGGGCCCCGCGGCCCTGGCCCAGATGCCGCCCAACCCGCCGGTGGTGGTGGCCACGCCCCTGGTCGATCAGGTGGCCAGCTACGACGTCTACACGGGGCGCTTTACGGCCAAGCAGGCGGTCGAGCTGCGCGCGCGGGTGTCCGGCTATCTGGCCGAGCAGCGCTTTGTCGACGGTGCGCTGGTCGACGCCGGCGACGTGCTGTTCGTCATCGACCAGCGGCCCTTCCAGACGGCACTCCGCCGGGCCGAGGCCGCGCTCGCCGCGGCGACGGCTGCCGCCGAGCTGGCCTCGATCGAGCTGGACCGCGCCACCCAGCTCGCCGACCGGGCGGTCGGCACCGCGCAGGAGGTGGACCGCACCCAGGCCGAGCTGTCGCAGACGCAGGCCGAGGTAAAGGTGGCCGAGGCCGACGTCGCCGCAGCCCAGCTCGATCTCGAATTCACCACCATCACCGCACCCTTTGCGGGCCGGATCTCGGCCGGCGAGGTGGACGTTGGCAACCTCGTCGTCGGCGGCACCACCGGCACCACGATGTTGGCCACGGTGGTGTCGATCGCGCCCATCGACTTTGTCTTCACCGCGTCCGAGGCGGACTTCCTGCGCTATGCGCGCAACATCGCGCTCGAGGACCGGCCCTCGGGCAGCGGCAATCGCATGCGGGCGGCGATCAAGCTGCTGGACGAGGACAGCTTCACCCACGAGGCCTACATCGATTTCGTCGACAATCAGCTCGACCCAAACTCGGGCACCATCGAGGTGCGCGCGGTGGTCGAGGAGCCGGACCCCACCGTGCTGGTGCCCGGCGTGTTCGGCCGCATCCAGGTGACCGCCACGCCGCCCACCGAAACGCTGCTGGTGCCCGACGACGCGGTGCTCTCGGATCAGGCGGTCAAGATCGTGCTGACGGTCCAAGACGTGAACGGCGAAGGGGTGGGCACGGTGGTGCCCGTGCCCGTCGAGCTGGGCGCGCTGCACCGCGGGCTGAGGGCCATCACCGGGGGCGAGCTGACGGCGGACATGAAGGTGATCACCGCCGGCGTGATGCGCGCCCAGCCGGGCAGCACCGTCACGCCGCAGGACAAGCCGCTGGCCTTCCAGGACTGAACCGATGGGTCGTTTTTCCCACTTCTTCATCGACCGGCCGATCTTTGCGACGGTGCTGTCGATCCTGCTGGTGGTGACCGGCCTTGCGGCCTACGGCTCGCTGCCCGTCGCGCAATATCCCGAGATCGCGCCCCCGACCGTTGAGGTTCGCGCCAGCTTTCCCGGCGCCTCGGCCGAAACGGTGGCCGACACCGTGGCCGCGGTGATCGAGGAGGAGGTGAACGGCGTCGAGGGGATGCTTTACGTGCTGTCGCAGTCCACCTCGGACGGCAGCATGACGATGACGGTGACCTTTGCGCTGGGCACCGACATCGACCTCGCGCAGGTGCTGGTACAGAACCGCGTGGCCCGCGCCGACCGGCGCCTGCCCGAGGAAGTCCGCCGACAGGGCGTTACGGTCGAAAAGTCGTCGCCCGACCTGATGATGGTGATCCACATGCTGTCGCCCGACGACAGCCGCGATCAGCTCTACATCTCGAACTATGCCAACGCGCAGGTCGTCGACCGACTGGCCCGGATCGACGGTGTGGGCCGCGCGACGGTGTTCGCCGAGCGGGCCTACGCCATGCGGGTTTGGTTGGACCCCGATCTGGTCGCGGCACGCGGGCTGACGGCGGGCGAGGTCGTGGCCGCGCTGCGGTCCAACAACACCGAAGTCGCCTCGGGCACGCTGAACCGACTGCCCGTGCCGTCGCAGACCGCCTACGAGCTGCAGGTGGTCGCCGGCGGCCGGCTGGTCGAGCCCCGCGAGTTCGAGCAGGTCGTGGTGGGCGCCGACCCCGAGGGCGGGCTGATCCGCGTGGCCGACGTCGGCCGCGTCGAGCTTGGCGCGCAGTCCTATGCGATCAACGGCTATCTGGACGACAAGACGGCGCTGCCGATCGGCATCTTCCAGCGCCCGGGCTCGAACGCACTCGAGACCGCGGACGCCGTGATCGCGGCGATGGACGAGATGGCGTCCGAGTTCCCGGACGGCGTCGAATACACCATCGTCTACAACCCGACCGAGTTCATCGCCGCCTCGATCGACGAGGTGAACCAGACGCTGATCGAGGCGCTGGTCCTGGTGGTCATCGTCATCGTGATCTTCCTGCAGTCGCTGCGCACCGCGGTGATCCCGGTGGTCGCGATCCCGGTGTCGCTGGTCGGCACGTTCCTCGGCATGGCGGCGTTCGGCTTTTCGCTGAACCAGCTCTCGCTGTTCGGGCTGGTGCTGGCCATCGGCATCGTGGTCGACGACGCCATCGTGGTGGTCGAGAACACCGAGCGGTACCTGCGCGAGGGCCACCCCGTGCGCGACGCCGTCAAGATGACCATGACCGAGGTCGCGGGCGCGCTGATCGCCACCTCGCTGGTGGTGCTGGCGGTGTTCATCCCCGTCGCCTCGATCAGCGGCATCACCGGGCAGTTTTTCGAACAGTTCGCGCTGACCATCGCGGCCTCGACCGCGATCTCGACCTTGGTGTCGCTAACCCTGTCGCCGGCGATGGCGGCGCTGTTCATGGCGCCGGCGTCGGCCGAGGCGAAGCCGGGCGCCTTCGGCCGGTTGACGTACGCGATCGGAGCCCCGACGCGCGCCTTCTCGCGGGTGTTCAACGCGGCCTTCGACCGGCTCTCGAACGCCTATGCCATCTTGGTCAAGGGCGCGATCCGCATCGCCGTGGTCATGATGGTCGTGTATGCCGCGCTGCTCTACGGCACGCTGCAGGCGTTCAACGCCACGCCCACCGGCTTTATCCCCGAACAGGACCAGGGCTACCTGATCACCGTCGTCACCCTGCCGCCGGGCTCGGCGCTGTCGCGCACCGATGCTGTGGCCCGGCGCGCGTCGGACGTGATGCTGCAGCACCCGGCGGTGGCCCATACCGTGCCCATCGTCGGGCTCAACGGCGCGACCTTTACCAACGAGCCGAATGCCGCGGCGATCTTTGTGCCGATGAAGGATTTCGCCTGGCGCGTGGCCAACGGCTATTCCGCCGTGCGGGTCCAGCAGGAGCTGACGGGTCAGCTGTTCGGCGCGATCCCCGAGGCGCTGATCTTCCTGGTCCAGCCGCCCCCCGTGCGCGGCATCGGCTCGACCGGCGGCTGGAAGATGTATGTCCAGGACCGCCGCGGCCGCGGGCTGCCGGCGCTGCAGGATGCGACCTTTGCCATGATGGGCGCGGCGAACCAGACCCCGGGTATCGCGGGCGCCTTCACCCAGTTCAGCACCCGCACCCCGGTGATCGAGGCGGACATCGATCGCGTCAAGTCCGAGCTGATCGGCGTGACGGCGGACCAGGTGAACGAGACGCTGGAGATCTACCTCGGCTCGCTGTTCGTGAACGATTTCAACTTTATCGGCCAAACCTATCGCGTAACGGTGCAGGCCGACGGCGCGTTTCGCGACGCGCTGGACGATGTGCCCGACCTGCGCGTGCGCGGGCGCGACGGGGCGATGGTGCCGATCGGCTCGGTCGCCACCTTTGCCGATGCGACGGCGCCCTACCGGGTGGCGCGCTACAACCTGTTCCCCGCCGCCGCCGTGCAGGGCGGGCAGATGCCCGGGGTGTCGACCGGCGAGGCGATCTCGCGGCTCGAACAGGCCGCGGCCAACGCGTTGCCGAGCGGGTTCTTCTATGAATGGACCGAGCTTGCGCTGCAGGAGAAGCTGGCCCAGGGCAACATCGTCGGGATCTTCGCGCTGGCGGTGCTGTTCGTCTACCTGGTGCTGGCGGCGCAGTACGAAAGCTGGCTGCTGCCGGTCGCGGTGATCCTGATCGTGCCGATGTGCATCCTATCGGCCATGCTGGGCGTGCTGTTCATGGGGCTCGCCAACGACATCCTCACACAGATCGGGCTGGTGGTGTTGGTGGGGCTCGCCTCGAAGAACGCGATCCTGATCGTCGAGTTCGCGCGCCAGGCCGAAGAGGCGGGGCGCACCCGGCTGGAGGCGGCGGTCGAGGCCGCGCGCCTGCGCCTGCGCCCGATCCTGATGACCTCGCTGTCGTTCATCCTGGGCGTGGTGCCGCTGCTGACGGCGACGGGCGCGGGCGCCGAGATGCGCGTCTCGCTCGGCACGGCGGTCTTCTTCGGGATGCTGGGCGTGCTGGCGTTCGGTCTGCTGTTCACGCCGCTTTTCTACGTGCTGACCCGGTGGTTCGGCGCGACGGCGCGGCGGCTGGCGGGCTGGGCGCCCGAGGAGCCGGCCGCGCCGCCTGCGGATCGGGCGGCGCCGGCCGAGTGATGGCCGAGTGACGGCCGCGTAATGGCCGAGCAGGGGCCGAACGGGGACCGCTGGGGGCCGCGCGGCCCCAGGTATTGTGGTCTTGGCGGCTACGGCCCCTTCCTGTAGCGTCGTGGAGCGGGCAGCGGGCGGCATGGAGGAGAGCACGATGGGAAAGACGGTACTGCTGACCCAACAGAAGGGCGGTGCGGGCAAGACCACGGTGCTGACGGCGCTGGCCGCCCACATCGCGGGGCTGGGACAGGCCGTCTCGGTCGTCGACATGGATCCGCAGGGCTCGACGGCGGCCTGGGCCCGCGCGCGCGCCGCCCGGCCCCAACGCGCCCCGGTCCGGCTGGTCGAGAGTGCCGAGTGGCGCGCGCGTTCGGATATCGAGGCTGCGGCCGCTGCGGCCGACTGGGTGTTCGTCGACGCGCCCGGATCGGCCGACGTGCTGGGCAAGGGTGCGATGCGCGCCGCCGACTTCGCCCTGGTGCCCTGCCAGCCCTCGGCCGCCGATGTGTGGGCGACCGGTGCCACGCTCGAGCATCTGCGCGAGACCGGGCTGCACCATGCCGTGATGTTCAACCGCGTGCCCGCCCGCGGTCGCGCGGCCGAGGCGGCGATGCTGGAGGCCGAGGATCTGGGCGCGCCGATCCTGACCGCGCGCCTCGGCGCGCGCTCGGCGTACCCGGAGGCGTTCATGGCCGGGCGCGGCGGCGGCGAGGGCAGCCGGGCCGGGCGTGCGGCGGCCGAGGTCGCAGCGCTGGCCGACGAGCTGGCGCGGCGCCTGGGCGTGCGTCTGCCCGAGCCGGCGCTGGCCTGAGCGGCCCCGCTGCCGGTGGGCGATCGTCCTGACGCCATACCTTGCTCCCGTGGTGTGCAGGCGCACAATCGGCTATGCGCGGGGTCGGAGGCGGTCGTAAGGGCCGGTGATAGCCGGGTGGCAGCGCTTGGGGCTTTCGCGGTGCGTGGTCCGGAGCGGTGCGTCGTCTGGGGGCGGTGCGCGCTGCGGCGGAGCGGAGGCAGGCAATGAACCAGCGGCTGCCCTACGAGAAGGGTTTTCACGTATCGTGGGAGCAGCTCCACCGCGACAGCCGGGCCCTGGCCTGGCGCCTGGGCGGCGGCGACATCGATCCCGCGAACGGGACCGCGGCGGAAGCCGCCGATGGCGCCGCCGCGGCCGGCGGTCCGACCTGGCGCGCCGTGGTCGCGATCGCCCGCGGCGGGATGGTGCCCGCGTGTGTTGTGGCGCGCGAGCTGAACGTCCGCGCGGTCGACACCATCAGCGTGCGCTCCTACGACCATCAGACCCAGGGCGAGGCCGAGGTGTTGAAGCGCCCCGACCCCTCGGTGGTGGGCGACGGCACGGGCGTGCTGGTGATCGACGATCTGGCGGATACCGGCCGCACCCTGCGCGTGATCAAGCGGCTGCTGCCCAAGGCGCATTATGCCACCGTCTATGCCAAGCCCCAGGGCGCGCCCGAGGTGCATACCTTCGTGACCACGGTCAGCCAGGATACCTGGATCTTTTTTCCCTGGGACATGGCGCTGATGTACGTCGATCCGTTCAAGGGCACGCGGTGAGCATGTCGGCCGACGAACAGCCGCCGCGCGCTGCCGCCTCGGCCGATGCCGCCGGGTCGGCCCCCGCCGAGGCTGCCTCGATGCAGCCCGGCTCGCCGCTGCTCGAGGCACGGGGCCTGACCAAACGCTTTGGCCCGGTCACCGCACTCGATGATGTGGGTCTGACACTGGTGCCGGGCGAGCGCCACGCGCTGGTGGGCGAGAACGGTGCCGGCAAGTCGACCCTGGTCAAGCTGCTGTTCGGCATGCTCGCGGCCGACGCGGGCGAGATCCGCTGGCAGGGCGCGCCGCTGTCGCTGAAAGGTCCCGCCGACGCACGGGCCCAGGGCATCGGCATGGTGTTCCAGCACTTCTCGCTGTTCGAAGCGCTGACGGTGGCCGAGAACGTGGCGCTGGCGCTGCCGTGGCTGCCGCTCTTGGGCCTGCCGGACCGGATCGCCGAGGTGTCGGCCGCCGTCGGCCTGCCGCTGGACCCCGAGCGGCGGGTGTTCAGTCTGTCTGCCGGCCAGCGCCAGCGCGTCGAGATCGTGCGCTGCCTCTTGCAGGACCCGAAGCTGTTGATCCTGGACGAGCCGACCTCGGTGCTGACCCCGCAGGAGGCTGAGATCCTGTTCGAGGCGCTGCACGGCCTGTCGGCCAAGGGCTGCGCGCTGCTCTACATCACCCACCGGCTGGCCGAGGTCTCGGCGCTTTGCGAGCGGGCGACGGTGCTGCGCCGCGG
>JBCCMW010000135.1:0-9818 GCA_039026175.1 Pseudomonadota bacterium | reverse complement strand
GTCGGACCGCGTCAAGGACAAGCGGGCGATGCCCGTCGCCTGCGGCGATCCTTGACCCGGCCCGCCCCCCGCCCTCTGCGGCCAGGTATCTGCGGCCAGGCATCTGCGGCCAGGCCTCTGCGGCCAGGCATCTGCGGCCCGCCTCTCCCCTGCAGGCGGCTGCTGGGCGGGCGGTGCCGTCAGGGGCGCTCAGTCCTTGTAGTCGGGGGCGACGCGGTCCAGCAGGCGCAGATAGGCCAGCCACTGGTGGTCGGTGCGCTCGCCCCGCGCGGTCGCCTCGGCACCCTCCAGGTACTGCGCCACGGTGTGCTGGCAGGTCTCGGGCGACAGGTGGCGCAGCGGGCGGTTGCCGGCGAATGCCGCCACCTGGGCCTGGCATGCCCGTTCCAGGTTCAGGATCAGCTTGATCGCCTGGCCGACGCTGCGCCCGCAGGTCAGCATGCCGTGGTTGCGCAGGATCATCACGTCCTTGTCGCCGAGGTCCGCGACCAGTCGCTCGCGCTCGTCCAGATCGAGCGCGATGCCCTCGTAGTCGTGGAACGCGGTGCGGCCGTAGAACTCCAGCGCCCACTGGTTGAGCGGCAGCAGGCCCTCCTCCAGGCACGACACGGCGACGCCGGCCACGGTGTGCGTGTGCGCCACGCAGGCCACGTCGTGCCGTGCCATGTGCACCGCCGAGTGGATGGTGAAGCCGGCCGCGTTGACGCCGCGGCCCAGCGGATCGTCGACGATGCGGCCCTCGTGGTCGATCGTCACCAGGCCCGAGGCCCGGATCTCGTCGAAGCTGAGGCCGAAGGGGTTCAACAAAAACCGATCCTCGGCCACGCGCAGCGAGATGTGCGTGTAGATCCCGTCGTCGTAGCCGAGGTGGGCGATCAGCCGGTAGGCGGCGGCCAGGTCGCGGCGTGCGGTGTCGAGATCGGTGTCCAGGCCGGGCACCAGGGCGTCTGTCGGGCGATCGTCGGGCATGGGCAGGCTCCTCGGCTGGCACCCGGCTGGGTCGCGGTGTGCGGTGACGGTCGGTCGGTCGGTAGATCCTCGGCAGCCTAACCGCTTGTGGGCAGGGCGCGAAGGGGCTGGGGCGCCGTTGCCGCAGGGTGGCGGCCGCGGGTCCGCCCGCGCTCAGCTGCGCGGCAGGGTCGAGCGGCCGGCAGTGGTGGTGCGGCGGCGGTACTGCGCCGCCCCCATGCCGACCATCACCATGGCGATGCCCGCGAGCTGCAGCGCCGTCGGCACCGTGCCGAACGCCGCCGCAATGCCGGCGCCCAGCACCGGGATAAGGTTGAGGAACAGCGCGCAGATCGGCAGGCCGAGGCGCGCGACGCTGAGGTTCCAGAGCAGCACGCCCAGCACCAGCGGCCCCAGCGCCGCCAGCACGATCAGCGCCGCGTCGGCCGCGGGCTGGCTCTCGACATCCCAGGCGATCAGGCCGGCGGGCCAGGCCACCGCGAACAGCAGCGTGTGGTAGGGCAGCGACCAGACGATCGAGACCCGCGTGCGCTCGAACTGCGTGGCGTGCGGCATCCAGCGACCGACGGCCAGCGAGTAGAGGCTCCAGGTCGCCTGGCCGACCAGCACCAGCGTCAGGCCTGCGAGCACGCGCAGGATGTCGACCTCGGCGCCGGTGCCGGCGGTCTCGCCCGTCAACAGGGCGTCGACGCCGGGCATTGCCAGTGCAGCACCCGGCACGACCAGGGCCAACGCTGCCAGCAGCGCACGGTCGGGCGGCTGGCCGGACATCGCCCAGCTTACCAGGCTGGCGGTCAGCGGCATCACCGCGGTGGCCGTGACCGTGAGCAGCGGATCGCCGATCACGATGCCCAGGGTGAACAGGATGGCAAAGCCCGACATCAGCGCGCCGAGCCCGAGGCGGGCACGCAGCGACACCGTTTTCCGGCTGTCCCCGCCCACGCTCGCGGCACCGGTCGTCTGGGGGGCCAGCCGCAGGATCGCCCAGAAGGCCAGCGCAGCGATGATGTAGCGCGACAGCGTCAGGCTGGGCGTGTCCCAGCGCATGCCCAGATCGTGCATCGCCGGCACCTGAAACGCCCACATCGACACTGCAGCGACGATGGGCACATAGCCGCGCAGGCCCAGCCCGGCCGCAGCGGTCATCGCCACGGGCCTATGCCTGCGGGCCGGGCGCGGGCGGCGCGCCGGCGACCAGGTACAGGATTTCCAGCGCAACGGTCGCGGCCAGCCACGCGGTCTGGCCCTGCATGTCGAAGCCCGGGGTCATCGTGTTGATGTCGGCCCCCACCAGCCGCAGCCCCGCCAGCGCGCGGATCAGGCCCAGCCCCTCGCGCGCGGTCAGCCCGCCCCAGGCCGGGGTGAACACGCCGGGCGCCGTGGCGGGGTCGAACACGTCCATGTCGACGCACAGGAACACCGGCGCCTGGCCGACGATGGCGCGGATGCGCCGGGCGGCGGCGTCGATCCCCTCGGTCTCGATCTCGGCCATGGGGATCAGGCGATAGCCCAGCCGCTCGGCCTCGGCGAACACGCCGGTGACATAGGTAAAGCCGCGCAGGCCCGCGTGCACCGACCGCTCGGTCGCCACGTGGCCCGCCCGCGCGGCGTGGGCGAAGGTCGTGGCCGGGTCCAGCGGCGGATCGTTCACCCCGTGGGCCGCAGGGTAGGCGTCGGTGTGGCTGTCGAGATGGATCACCGCGAGCCCCGGATAGCGCGTTCCCAACGCCGCCATCGCCGGCACGCTGACCATGCCGTCGCCGCCGAGACCCAGGGGAAAGATCCCGGCGTCCAGCACCGCGCCATAGGCCGCCGTCATGCGCGCGATCGCGGTCTCGTGGTCGCCGAGGGGCAAGGCAACGTCGCCGAGATCGACCAGGCCCAGCCCCGCCACCGGGTCGGCGCCGGTGGCGTCTTCGGGCCGGTGGCGGCGCACCATGTCGGTCGACATCATGCGGATCGCGGCCGGGCCCAGCCGCGCGCCCGTCCGCCGCGGGTGCAGGCCGGCGTCGAACGGCAGGCCCAGCACGCCAGCCCGCGCGCCGCCGGCCGCCGCCACCGCAGGATCGGCGATCTGCGGCACGCCGAGGAAGCTGCCGACGGCGCGGAACAGGCCGGGCTCAGCGACCATCGCGCCGCTCCGATCGCGGTTGCAGCGCAGGTACGACGCGGCGGCGGTTGGCTGGCTTTGCCGTCATCGCAGCGCCCCGCGCACGCTCTCGCGCCAGTGTACAAAGAGACCCGCGCCGACGATCACGGCGGTGCCCGCCAGCGTCGCGGGACCCGGCACCTCGTCGAACAGCAGATAGCCGTTCAGACCCGCCCAGACGACCGTCAGGTACAGGAACGGCGCCAGCAGCGAGGCGGGCGCCAGCCGCATCGCAAAGATCAGCAGCGCCTGGCCCAGCGCCCCTGCCGCGGCCAGCAGCGCGAAGACCGGCAGATCGGCCACCGCGGGCACGCTCCAGAACCAGGGCACCGCCAGGCTGGCGGCCAGCGCGCCCACGGAACCGGTGTACAGAAACGTGGTCCACGGGTTCTCGCCGCTGCCCAGCACCCGGGTCGCGATGCTGTAGGCGGCAAACGCCAGCGCGCCGGCCATCGGCAACAGCGCAGCCCAGCCCAGCGCGCCGGTCCCGGGCTGGATGATCAGCATCGCGCCCAGAAAGCCCGCGACGACCGCGCTCCAGCGATACGGACCCACCCGCTCGCCCAGCACCAGCGCCGCCAGCGCGGTGATGAACAGCGCGGTGAGCTGGCCGATGGCGCTGGCCTCGGCGAGCGGCATCAGGCTGAAGCCGGTGAAGAACAGCACCGTCGCCGTGAACAGCAGCGTCGAGCGCAGGATCTGCAGCCCCGGCCGGTCGGTTCGCGCCAGCGTGGCCAGCCGCGGGGCGAAGATCACCAGCGTCGCCACCGCCTGGCCGGCGTACCGCGCCCAGACGACGAAGAACGGGTCGTAGCGCCCGCCGAGGTACTTGGCCGTGGCGTCCATGCAGCCGAACAGCAGCGTGACGCCGACCAGCGCCAGGATGCCCTGTCCGTGGGCCGCGGGCTGGGGTGCGACGTCGGCCACCGGCGCGGTCAGATCGGGTCGCGGATCAGCGGCGAGGTCGAGCAGTGGATGCCGCCCCCGCCCTGGTAGACCAGGTCATAGGGCACGGGCACGACCTCGATCCCCAGCGCGTCCAGCCGGTCGGCGGTGCGGGGGCTGAGGCCCGCCTGCATCACCACCCGCCCCGGGCGCACGGCCAGGCAGTTGAGGCAACCGACGGCGTCGTCGGGGTGCACCGCGACCTGCCGGATGCCGAGCGCGTCCAGGCGTTCCAGGAACCAGAACGGCAGCTGGGTGGGGTTGGTGATGGCCACGTCCTCGGCCACCATCACCAGCGCGCCGTCGATGTGCAGGCGATAGCCGGTCAGGTCGACGCGGATCAGTTCGCACCCCGCCTCGCGGATCACCTCCTCGACCTGGCGCGTGCCCTCCTCGTTGACGCGCGAGGAGCGGCCGACGACGGCCAGGCCCGGGCGCAGCCAGACGAAGCTGCCGCCCTCCATCAGCCCGCGGCCGTTGACGGTGCGCAGGATCGGGCAGCCCAGACGGGCTAGCGCCTGCGTGACCGGCCGCTCCTCGCCCCGCCGCACGCGGGGGCCGAGGCGGGTGACGATGGCGCCGCCCGGCACGCCGATCACGCTGTCGCGGGTATAGACCTGCTTGTGCCGCCCGGGCGCCGCCTCGCCGACCAGGGCGACCTCCACGCCCTCGGCCTGCAGCGCCTGGACCAGCGCGTCGTGCTGGGCCTGTTGGGCCGCAACGTCGGGCAGGGTGTCGCCGCGCCAGTACCAGGTCTGGCCGTCCTCGTCGCCGAAGCTGCCCAGCCGCTCGATCCGCTTGGCGGGGTCCAGGATGGCCATCTCGGGCCCCGGGCGGTGCATCAGCACCAGGCGCAGGCGCCCGACGTCGTTGCCGCAGCCCCAGGGGCGGCCCCAGACCTCGGCCTGCTGCTCGGCGCTCTCGAACGCGGGCTCGGCGTGGCTGGGGAACGCCTGGATGGTCATGTTGTAGCGGTATTCAAACTCGCTGACGGCGCCGGACATGGCAGGTCTCCTGGGGGTTCGTCGGGCGCGCGCATCGGGGGCGCGCGTCAGGGTCGCGCGTCAGGGTCGCTTCAGGGCCGCGGCGGGACCGGCCATTGCGGCCCGTCCGGCCCCTCGCGCCATTCGGGCCAGGGATAGTGGATCGGCGCCGGCGCGTTGGCGCCGAGCAGCGGCGCCAGCCAGTCGCTGCCGCCGATCCCGCCCCCGGTGCGGCGCGTGAACTCGGCCCGCGCGGCGTCCAGCGACGTGCCGTCGGTCAGCAGATCCAGCGCCGTGGCCGCGATCACCCGCCCCGCGGTCAGGAACATCGGGTCCATCGCCGCCGGCAGCCCGCCCAGCGCCCAGCGGCACCAGTGCGGCAGCACCGACCCGTCGGCCGGCGGGCGCGGCACCGGGCGACCCACGTACAGGCGCACCGTCGGTGTGTGCCACGTGTAGTCGGTATAGTCGTCTGAGGTGTAGTTGGTCTGCCAGGGCGGCAGCACGGCGCGGATCATCGTCTCGCCCTCGCGCGGGTCGACCAGCTGTTCCATGTTGTCGGGGAACGGGTCCTCGTCGGGCGCGTGGCCGAGGCTGCGCTGGATCTCGCGCGCGAAGGTCCGGGCTTCTTCGGGAAAGCGCGGGGGGCCTGCCAGGCGGAAGTTGGCATAGGTCGTCGCCGCCAGCGCGTGGTTGGCCAGGCCCGGCCGCGTGGCCGTGACCCAGCCCGAGCGGACCTCGCAATGGGTGATCGCGGCCACGTGGGCGGCGTTCGCTTCCAGCACCCGCTCGATCTGGCGCGCCATGGCGACCGAGGGACAGCGCCACGCGTACTGCACTTCGCCAAAGCGCGGGGGCAGGTTGTCGGACGTGGCGAACGTGCCGTTCAGGATCGCCTCGTTCAGCGACCAGGTGCCCGCGTGGGGCAGCATGTTCTCTTTGGTGGCCTGGGTGACGCTGTACATCATCACCACCGCGTCCATCGCCGCCGGCGCCCGGGCCACGGCGTGGTAGTTCTGCGCGCCCTTGCGGTCGCCCGCCCCGCCCCAGGTTTGCGGCTCGGGGCAGGTGAAGGTGAACACCTTGGACCAGTAGCAGCCGCAGTGCGTGTCCCACAGCACGGTGTTCGACAGCGCGGGCAGCGACGTCGGGTGGAAGCTGATCGCAGCATCCATCGCGTCGTAGTAGCCGTGCGAGGCGTGGATGGGCTTGGAGCCGCACATCTTCTCGGCCGGCTCGCCCATAAACCGGATGCGCCCCGGGATCGCGTGCTTGGCCATCGCGTGCTGCAGCGCCAGCACCCCGGTCAGCCCGCCCATGCCCAGCGCCGAGTGCGGGTCGGTGTGCCCCGCGGCGGTGGTATGGTGGCCCGCCCGGGGCTGGCGATAGGGCACGGGGTCCTGGCTGCAGCCGGGCACCGCGTCGTATTCCGCATAGGCGCCGATGCAGGGGCCGTCGCCCGCGGGGCTGACCCAGTCGGCGCAGAACGCCGTCGGCATGCCGGCCGAGCCTGCCTCGACCTCGAACCCCTCGGCCCGCAGGCGCGCGACGTACCAGGCGGCCGAGCGGTATTCGCGCCACGCCGGCTCGTGCAGGTGCCACAGCACCATGTGGTCGGCCGACAGGCTGTCGGCCGCCGCGTCGATCCAGTCGAACGCCGCCTGTTTGGCGGGCGTCAGCGCGGCGGGCGGGATAGGCTCGTCTGCGGTCATCGGCTGTCCTGGTCGGCGGCCATGCGCGCGCGCCGCCGCCGCCGGGCCCAGAGCTCGATCAACAAGAGCGCCAGGGTCAGCAGCATCAGCATCGTGGCGACCGCGGCGATGGTCGGGTCCAGGTGGTCCTGGATGCCGTTCCAGATGCGCTTGGGCAGGGTGTAGACCTCGCGCGAGGTGATGAAGAGCACGGTCACGATCTCGTCGAACGAGATCGTAAAGGCGAACAACGCCCCCGACAGCACCCCCGGCATCACCGCGGGCAGGATCACCAGCCGCACGGCCTGCGCGTTGCTGGCGCCCAGATTGCGCGCCGCCTGTTCGGTGCGCGGGTCGACGTTCGACAGCGCCGCCGAGACGGTGATGATGACATAGGGCATCGCGATCAGCGTGTGCGCGATGATGGTGCCGAGGTAGGTGTCGATCAGGCCGAGGTCGATCCAGAACCGGTAGATCGCGAGCGCCTGCACGATCACGGGCACGATGATCGGCAGCAGCATGAACAGCCGCACCGCCTCGGCCGCGCGCGAGGCGAGGCGCCAGCAGCCGATGGCGCAGAGCGTGCCCAAGCCGACCGCCAGCACCGTGGCGGCGGTCGCGACGATCAGGCTGTCCAGCGTGGCGGCGAGCCAGATGTCCTTCTCGAAGAAGGCGGCATAGTGCTCGAAGCTGATCGTCTCCTTGGGCAGCGACAGATAGTACTGATCGGTCACCGAGACGGGGATGACGATGACCATGGGCAGCACCAGAAAGCCCAGCACCGTCCACGCCAGCCCCAGCGCGAACAGCCGCCCCCACAGCGCCCGCCGGTCGCGCCGGCGCGGGGCGGCGGCGGCCGCGGCCGGGGCGATGTCGGCCGTCGCGGTCATGCCACAGGGCCGGCGGGCAAAGCGCTGCGCACCGACGCCACCCTCATCGCGCGCCGAACACGGTGCGCAGGTCGACCAGCCGCGCGACCAGCGCCAGCGACAGGAACACTGCGAACAGCAGCACCGTCGACAGCATCGTCGCCTGGCCCCAGCGCAGCGTCTCCTCAAAGCTGACGCGGATGTACTCCGAGATCATCACCACCTTGCCGCCGCCGAGCAGCGCGGGCGTGATGAAAAAGCCCAGCGAGAACACGAACACCAGGATTGTCGCCGCGATGATCCCGGGTTTCGACAGCGGCAGGAACACCAGCAGGAACGCCCGCGCGGGCGAGGCGCCGAGCCCCCGGGCGGCCGAGACCAGCCGCGCCTCGATCCCCTGCATGTTGGCGAAGATCGGCAGCACCGCCAGCGGCAGCATGAAGTGCACCATGCCGATCAGCACGCCGATCTGGTTGCGCACCAGCCGGATCGGCTGGTCGGTAAGGCCGAGGCCCATGATCGCCTCGTTCACCACGCCGTTGTTGCGCAGCAGCATAACCCAGGCGAACGCGCGGATCAGCACCGACAGCCACAGCGACAGCAGCACACAGAACATCATCGCGGTGCGCTGCCCCTCGCCCACGATGGTCATCGCATAGGCGACCACGTAGCCCAGCGTGACGGTCAGCGCGGTGGTGATCAGGCAGACCTCCAGCGTGGTCCACCAGACGCGCGCCAGGATCCGGCTCTCGCCCAGCCGCTCGTAGTTCTGCAGGCCGGGGACGGGTTCGGTGACGCTGAGCCACAGCACCTGCACCAGCGGCCAGACATAGAAGATCAGCATCGCGCCGAGCGCCGGCGCGATCAGGGCCCAGTAGCCGAGGCGGAGCGAGCGGGTCACCGCCCGCCCCCCCCGGTGTCGTGGTGCCAGGGTGCCACCGGCTCAGCCCGACATCGTGTCGAGGTAGAGCTCGCGCGCCAGCGCGTCGTTGGTCAGGTCGCCCTTGCCGCTGTCGGCCTGATACCAGCGCGCGTCCTGCTTGATCTGCAGCGCCCAGTTCGCCGGATCGCCCGGGTTGGCCCATTTGCGGTCCTCGGGCACCATGGGCGCCGCGGCCGGGTTGGCCGGGCCGTTGCCCATCAGCGAGAACAGCTTGACCTGCTGCGCGGGGTCCTGGGCCGAGGCGATGAAGGCCATCGCGGCCTCGGTCCCGGCGGGGTTGTCGTTGGGCACGTTCCACATGCCGGCCGTCACAATGCCCTCGTTCCAGGTCCAGGTGACGTCGCCGTCCATGTCCTGGTTCAGCAGGTTTGCGCGGGTGTGCCAGATGTTGCCCATGGCGACCTCGCCGGTGCGGAACAGCTCCTGGCTCTGCGAGCCCGAGCCCCAGACGACGACGTCGTCGCGGATCTCGCTCAGCTTGCCCATCGCGAGGTCCAGGTCGATCGGGTAGACCTCGTCGATGGACTTGCCGGCCGCGAACATCGCCGCCTCGATCATGCCGTTGGGCTGTTTGCGCAGCGTCCGCAGGCCCGGGAACTTGGCCGTGTCCCAGAAATCGGCCCAGCTCGTCGGCTCGGTCTCCAGCATCGTCTTGTTGTAGGCCAGCACGTAGCTGAACAGGTAGTTGGCGATGCCGAAATCGTAGGCGTAGTCGCGCACCACCTTCTCGCGGTCCACGGTGTCGTAGTCGATGGCCTGGATCACGCCGGCCTTCTCCAGCACCAGGGTCGAGGCCGCGCCGGTGTCGCACACGTCCCAGGTGACCGCGCCGCTCTCGACCATCGCGCGGATTTTCGAGAGCAGCGGCCCGGTGCCGTCGATCACCACCTGGACGCCCGAGGACGCGGTGAAGGGCTCGCCGAACGCCGTCTGGTACGCCTCGACCGCGGGGCCGCCCCAGTTGACGACGACCAGCTCACCGGCGGCCGCGCGGGCCTTGGAGGCCATGCCCGCCACGCCCAGCGCCCCGATGCCAGCGAGGGCGGACAGGAAGCCGCGGCGGTCGATCTCGCCGCGCGCGTGCTTGGTGGCCGCGATCTCGACCAGGTCGCGCTGGAAGTCCGATGCGTCGGCCAGCGTGTCCTCGATTTCGGGGTACAGGTCCTTTTCGTAGTCTGTCTTGAGCAGGCTCATGGCTCTTCTCCCTGTCATGGCGGACTTCAGCGGCGGGGTGGGTGGCGAGGTTATTGGCTGGGTGGGTGGCTGGGT
>JBCCMW010000134.1:0-9857 GCA_039026175.1 Pseudomonadota bacterium | reverse complement strand
TGACCCGGCCCGACCCCCGCGCCCCACGGCTGGCGGCGGGTCGCGTTGGCGGGTGTGGGCCTCGGGTGCTGCACGTGCTAAGCGCGCCGTCCGGGCCGGCGGGCACCGCGCCGCAGACCCGGGACCCAGACGACGCCTGGCCGGGACCGCACCATGAACCTGTTCGCCGAGATGAAAACGCTGACGCTGGACAGCCTGGCCGCCCTGGCGCGCGAGGGCGCGTTGCCCCAGGGGCTGGATATGGGCAACGTGGCCGTCCAGTTGCCGCGCGATCCCGCACACGGGCACATGTCGACCAACGCTGCGATGGTGCTGGCCAAGACCGCCGGCACCAAGCCCCGCGCCATCGCCGAGCCGCTGGCCGCGCGCCTGGCCGCCGATCCCCGTATTGCGGCGGCCGAGGTCGCGGGTCCCGGCTTTATCAACCTGCGCCTGACCGACGCGACCTGGCACGGGCTGCTCGGCGCGCTGCTGGCCGCAGGCCCCGCCTATGGTCGCGTCGACGCCGGAGCGGGCAAGCGGGTCAACGTCGAGTTCGTCTCGGCCAATCCCACGGGGCCGCTGCACGTGGGCCATACCCGCGGTGCGGTGTTCGGCGATGCGCTGGCCCGGCTGATGGCCTTTGCCGGCTGGGAGGTCACGCGCGAGTACTACATCAACGACGGCGGTGCGCAGGTCGACGTGCTGGCCCGCTCGACGTACCTGCGCTACCGCGAGGCCAACGGCGAGCGCGTGACCATCCCCGAGGGGCTCTATCCCGGCGACTATCTGGTGGGCATCGGCCGGGACCTGGCCGCGCGCTTCGGCACCGACTTTATGGAGAGCGGCGAGGACGCCTGGCTGCCCGTGTTCCGCGAGGCAGCGACCGAGGCGATGATGGCGCTGATCCGCGAGGACCTCGCCGCGCTCGGCGTGGTCATGGACGTCTACTTTTCCGAGAAGTCGCTCTACGGCACCAGGCGGATCGAGGACACGCTGGCCTTTCTGCAGGAGAACGACCTGATCTACGAGGGCGTGCTGGAGCCGCCCAAGGGGCGCAAGATCGAGGATTGGGAGCCCCGGCCCCAGACGCTGTTCCGCTCCAGCGCCCACGGCGACGATACGGACCGGCCGATCAAGAAGGCGGACGGGACCTGGACCTACTTCGCGCCCGACATCGCGTATCACAAGGACAAGGTCGACCGGGGCTTCGATCTGTTGATCGACGTGCTGGGTGCGGACCACGGCGGCTATGTCCGGCGCATCACGGCCGCGGTGGCGGCGCTGTCGGCCGGCCGGGTGGCGTTGGACTGCAAGCTGATCCAGCTCGTCCGCCTGTTCAAAGACGGCGAGCCGTTCAAAATGTCCAAGCGGGCGGGGATGTTCGTCACGCTTCGTGATGTGCTGGATGAAGTTGGGCCCGATGTGACCCGTTTTGTGATGCTGATGCGTAAGAACGACGCACAGCTGGACTTCGACTTTACCGCGGCGCTGGATCAGTCGCGCGATAACCCGGTTTGGTATGTGCAATATGCCCATGCACGTACCGTATCAGTCTTCGCCAGAGCACGTGAGGCGGGAATTGCGAAAATGGAACAACTGTCGGTGGAAGCGTGCGCCCATCGCTTGTCGGCGCCCGAAGAAATCGCGCTTCTCGCGAAGTTATCGGTATTTCCACGTGTGGTTGAAGGTGCTGCATCAGCATTTGAACCGCACCGCATCGCCTTCTATCTCTACGAATTAGCGGCGGACTTTCACGCTTATTGGCATCTGGGGAATGACGACCCGGGCCGACGTGTGATACGGTCCGATGACCCGGAGCTGAGCGTCGCGCGGTTGTGCCTGTGCCGCGGCGTTGGGCAAGTGATCGCGAACGGGCTGGGTGTTCTTGGCGTTACTCCTCTCGACGAACTGAGCTGACAGCAAGGACCACGCAACCGTGCGCGGTCGCCAAGGGGATCGAAATGCCGGCATACTACGACGACGAAGAGTTTGGCGGCGCGGCCCGGGCCTCGGGGCGGCGTGTCGGGTCCAAGCTCTCGGCGGTCCTTGGCGTGGCCGTGCTGCTCGGCGCGATGGGCGCGGGCGGCTTTTATGCCTGGTCGCTGGTCGAACGCGATCCCGACAGCGTTCCCGTGATCCAGGCCGCGATCGGCCCGGTGCGCACGGTACCGGCCGACGGGGGCGCGGCGCCGACCCGCCATGCCGAGCGCGCAAGCTATGCCGTGCTGGATGCCAGCGCACCCGCCGCCGGTCCGCTGGTGCTGACGGCTGTGTCGGCCGGCCCGCAGCCCGGCGATTTCCCGGCGCGCCAGGCCCCGTCGCTGGGCGGCGCGTCGGGACAGTCGCTGGGCGGCGCGTCGGCTGCGGCGCCCGTCGGGCTCGGCATTCCCGCCCCGGGTGTGCCGGCCGTCGCGGCGCCGGGCGCCGGCGCCAGCCTCGGCAGCCGGCCGGCGCGCCCGTCCACGGCCGACGACGCCTCGCGCCAGGTCGCGGCACTCGGCGATGCCGACCGCAGCCTTTATCCGCTGCCCGAGGCGCTGTCGGCGCCCCGCGTGCACACGCTCATCGTCTCGGAGATCGAACTGCTGCAGTCTCGACGCCCCGTCCGCGTGATCAGCGAGCAGCGCGGCCCGGTCCCGCCGCGGGGCGAGGGCAGCGCCGTCGCACCCCCCGTCAGCCCCATCGTGCGCCGCCGGCCCGCGGGCCTGGTCGAGCGCTTTGCCGCCGCCGACGCAGACCTGATCGCCGCCGCAGCCATTGCCGAGCGCCGCCGTGCGGCCGAGCGCTCGCCGATCCAGCTGCAGCTGGGCGCGTTCGGGGATCGCACGGTGATCGAGGCCGAGTGGTCGCGCCTGCAGGAGGAGAACAGCGACGTGCTGGGCAACCGCGCGCTGGCCGTGCAGCAGACGGTCTCGGGCGGCAAGACCTACTACCGCCTCCGCATCGGCCCGTTCGACAGCTCGCGCGAGGCGCAGGCCGTGTGCCAGGCGTTAAAGACCCGCGGCTATGCCTGTCTGTTGGCCGTCAACACCGAGACGCGCGGCTGATCGGCCCCACGCGCCGGCCCCACGCGCCGGGGCCGGGTATCGCGCCGACCCGAAGGCGCTTGACGCAGGCGACGCCACGGCGCCAAGTCGGCAGATGGACACCATAACCAGCCCTGCGCCCGCCTCCCTGATCCTGGGCTTGTCCGGGCCCGACCTGACGGCGGGCGAACGCGCGCTGCTGGCCCGTGTGCGGCCGTGGGGTCTGATCCTCTTTGCCCGCAACGTCGACACGCCGGTCCGGCTGGCCACGCTGGTGGCCGACGCCCGCGCTGCGATCGGCGCGCCTGTCCCTGTGCTGATCGATCAGGAGGGCGGCCGCGTCGCCCGCCTCGGCCCGCCCCACTGGCTGGCGTGGGAACCGGTGGGCGAGACCGTGCGCCGACTGCCCGCGGCCCAGGCGCACCGTGCGCTGGAGCTGCGCTTTCGCCTGATCGCGCACGAGCTGTTGGCCGCAGGGATCGACGTCGACTGCATGCCGCTGCTCGACGTGCGCCAGCCCGGCGGCGACCCGGTGATCGGCCATCGCGCCTTCGGCATGGATGCCCAGACCGTGGCCGGCTTCGGGCGCACGGTGGCCGAGGCGCTGCGGGCAGGGGGTGTGCTGCCAGTCATCAAGCACCTGCCCGGTCACGGACGCGCGGATGTCGATTCCCACCTGGCGCTGCCCGTCGTCGACGCATCGCTCGACACGCTGTCGGCGGTCGATTTTGCACCCTTCCGCGCGCTGGCGGGCGAGGCGCTGGGGATGACCGCGCACATCGTCTACACCGCCATCGACCCGAAGCGCTGCGCCACCCTCTCGCCCGTCGCGATCCGGTTGATCCGCGAAGCGCTGGGCTTCGAGGGGTGCCTGATGACCGACGACATCTCGATGGGCGCACTCTCGGGTCCGGTCGCGGCGCGGGCCGAAGCGGCGCTGGAAGCGGGCTGCGATCTGATCCTGCACTGCAACGGCGACATGGCCGAGATGGAGGCGCTGGCCGAGGTCGTCCCCCCGCTCTCGGGCCCCGCGCTGGACCGCGCCACCCGGGCCGCTGCCGCGCGCCCGCGCCCGCAGCCGTTCGATCCGGATGCCGCCCTGGCCGCCTATCGCCAGATCGTGGGCGAGGCGCAGCTTGCCGAGGCCCGCAGTGGCTGAGGACGACGATCCGTTCGACGCCGCCCCGCCCCGCGATCCCCGCAGCGGGGAGGACGATGAGGACGCGCTCTGCATCTCGATCGACGGGTTCGAGGGGCCGCTCGATCTGCTGCTCGATCTTGCGAGACGCCAGAAAGTCGATCTCCGCCGCATCTCGGTGCTGGCGCTGGCCGAGCAGTATCTGGCGTTTGTCGAGCGCGCGCAGGCGCTCAGGATCGATCTGGCGGGCGACTTCCTGGTGATGGCGGCGTGGCTGGCCTACCTGAAGTCGCGCCTTTTGCTGCCCGAGCCGCCGGCCGACGAGGGGCCGAGCGGGGAAGCGCTGGCCGAGGCGCTGGCCCACCGGCTGGCCCGGCTCGAGGCGATGCGCCGTGCCGCCGGGGCGCTGCAGTCGCGCGCGCGGCTGGGCCAGGACCGGTTCGCGCGCGGTGCGCCCGAGAGCGCCGAGCGCATCGTCGCGACGCGCCACAACGCCAGCCTTGCCGATCTGCTGAAAGCCTATGTCCGGGTGCGCACGCGCGAGGCCTATACGCCGCTTTCCTGCGACCGCCGCGCCGCCGTGCTGGCGCTCGAGGACGCGCGCGCCCGCCTCAGCCGCCTGGTCGGGCGCGAGGCGGCGAGGATGACCGACTGGCAGACGCTCGATGCTCTGTTGCCCGAGGACTGGCGCGCGGCCCCAGCGCGGCGGCGCAGCGCCATCGCCTCGTCCTTTGCCGCCGCGCTGGAGCTGGCGCGCGAGGGCGATGTCGAGCTGCGCCAGGAGGGGCCCTTCGAGCCCCTGATGGTGCGCCCTCGCCGCGAACCGGGCGAGGGTTGAGGCCGGCTGCGCGGGCGCCGGGGCGCAGGATGCCCGCTCGCAGGGGGCCTTGCCCTGACCCGCCGATTGCGCGCATGGGTGGTCGACGGCCCCAAGCGCGCCGCAGAGCGCGTGGCCGCCTGACCCCGAGCAGCCCGACGTCGAGCCCTTGACCCAGAGCAGACCAGACCCTGCCGCCGATCCCGCCCCGGCCGTTTCGCCAGGCGACCGCGCGGGCCGCGGCGACCCCCCCACAGATCGCCCAGGGGATCGCACTGGGGATCGAACGGGGGATCGCACGGGGGATCGCACGGGGGATCGCTCGGCGGATCGCCTGGGGGATCGCCCCACAGATAGCCCGACGGATCACCCCACAGATCGCACGGCGGATGGTGCGGCGCATGACGCGGCAGCGGCGGATGACGCGGGTGCTTCCGCCGTGGCGCCCGACCTTTTCGGTCCCGCGCCCGAGATCGCCACCCAGCGGATGGTCGAGGCGATCCTCTTCGCCTCGGCCGCGCCGTTGAGCGAGCGCGAGATTGCCGACCGTCTGCCGCGGGGCGCCGCCGTCGGCCCCGCGATCCAGGCGCTGACGGCACGCTACGCCGGCGGCGGCGTGGTGCTGGAGCGGATCGGGAAGTCCTATGCGTTCCGCACCGCGCCGGACCTGGGCTTCCTGATGCGCCGCGACGTCGTCGTCGAGCGGCCGCTGTCGCGGGCGGCGATGGAGACGCTGGCCATCATCGCCTACCACCAGCCTGTGACGCGCACCGAGATCGAGGAAGTGCGCGGCGTCGGCGTGTCCAAAGGCACGCTGGATCTGTTGCTGGAGATCGGCTGGATCCGCGTCGGTCGCCGGCGCGAGACGCCGGGCCGGCCCGCGACCTTTGTCACCACGCCCGCGTTTCTGGACCATTTCGCGCTGGAGGACGTGCGCGACCTGCCGGCGTTGGCCGAGCTGCGCAGGGCCGGTCTCATGGACCCGACGCCGCCGGAGGGCGCGGCTGCGCCGGCCGAGCGCGATGACGGCCTGTTCGGCGAGCGCGACGATCCGGCGCCGGGCGAGGACGATCCGTCGGAGGAGGGGGCCTAGGGCGCGGCGAAGTGCTTCGACAGCTTCAACGCCTGGCCCTGGTAGTTCGAGCCGATGTCGCGCCCGTAGAGCAGGTCGGGCGCTTCGGCCATCCGCTCATAGATCAGCCGCCCCACGGTCTGGCCGTGCTCCAGCGCGAAGGGCGCCTCGTGGCATCGCACTTCCAGCACCCCGCGCGATCCCGACCCGCCGGTCGAGCGGTGCCCGAACCCCGGGTCGAAAAAGCCGGCATAATGCACCCGGAACTCGCCGGCGACGGCCATAAAGGGCACCATCTCGGCCGCATAGCCGGGCGGCACCGCCACCGCCTCGCGCGACATCAGGATGTAAAAGGCACCGGGATCCAGGATCAGCGCGCCCTCACCGCGCCGGGCGGGGCGCACCGGCTCCCAGAACTCCTGCGGGTCGTAGGCCGCGATCCGGGTGAGATCGATCAGCGCGGTGTTGCGCCGCGCGCGCCACCCCACGGCCGCGCCGTCTCGGCCCCGGAGGTCGACCGAAAAGCCCAACCCGCCGTCGATCACGGGCGCGCGGTCCACCAGCGGCTCGGCGGCGTGCAGCGCGGCCAGCGCGGCATCGTCCAGCGCCGGCTCGCCGCGGCGAAGGCGCAGCTGGTTGAGCGTAACCCCCGGGCGGACCAGCACCGAAAAGGTGCAGGGGCTGATCTGGGCATAGAGCGGCCCGCTGTAGCCGGGCGCCACGGTGTCGAACGCCGTCGCCCCGTCGGTGACCAGCCGGGTGAGCAGATCGAGCCGCCCGGTCGAGCTCTTGGCGTTGGCCGCGCCTGCCAGATCGGCCGGCAGCGCCAGCCGCTCGGCCAGCTCCACGACATAGGCGCAGCCCCTCTCCAGCACGGCGCCGGGGGCGAGGTCGATCTCGTGCATCGCGAAATCGGCGAGCCGCGTCTCGACCGGCCGCGGCCCCGGCAGGAACGAGGCCCGCACCCGCCACGCGCGCCGGCCCAGCCGAAGGTCCAAGCTGGCGGGCTGCAGTTGCGCCCCCTCGATCCCCGGCCGGGCGGCGATGGCGCCGCGCTCGATCAGGCGGCGCAGCGCCTGCGAGGGAACCACGCCCGTGCCGGTATCGGCCGATGGCGCGCTGGCGAGGGCGGCGGGATCGTCGGTCATCGAGCCGTCCTTCGCGGCCGGATGGAAAAACGCCAGCGGCGGGGCCGCTGGCGTCTCACCCGTTGGTCGGGCCGGCGAGATTCGAACTCACGACCTCTTGCGCCCCATGCAAGCGCGCTACCAGGCTGCGCTACGGCCCGCCGGGTTGGGGGTCTGCCATATCGCTGCGGCGCGTGCGGTGCAATGGGCAAAGCGGCGGCTGGCGAGGCCGCTGCGGCGTCACGCGTCGGCGGCGCCGTCGCCCCGCTGGGCGAGGCGGCGTAGCACGTCTTCGAGCCGCGCGATCGACGCCGTCACGCGCGCCGCAGCCGCCGTTTGAGCCGCTGTCTGAGGCGCGTTATCGGTCGCCGGCGCCGCGCCGGGCGCAGGGGCCGTGGGGGCCTGCCTATCGGCTGCGCCATCGCGGTCCTGGTGGGTGGCACCGGGGTCCTCGCCGGCCTTTTGCGGCAGGTCGCCGAACAGCAGCGGCTGATCCTCGGCCGCCTCGCGCGACGGTGTCTTGGCGGCGCGCTTGCGGCGGGTCGCGGCGGGCTTGGACGCCGGCGCATCGCCCGTCACCATCTCGCTGGCGGTGCCCACACTCTCGGCCGCTGCGGCATGGCCGTGGGCTGCCACGGCCTCCAGCCGTGCGCGGATCGCGGCCAGACGCTCGGTCGCGTCGGCCGGCACGGCAGCCTCCAGCCCCAGCGCGGCGTCCGAGCGGCCGCGCGCCATCACGGCGCGCTGTCCGCGCTCGCGCAGCACTTTCTGCGCGCCCTTGATCGTGAGACCGTCATCGTAGAGCAGCGCCTTGATGCCCCGCAGCAGCGCGAT
This sequence comes from Pseudomonadota bacterium, assembly GCA_039026175.1. Taxonomy (GTDB): domain Bacteria; phylum Pseudomonadota; class Alphaproteobacteria; order Rhodobacterales; family Rhodobacteraceae; genus Thermohalobaculum. Next base: position 1,861 of record JBCCMW010000134.1, on the reverse strand, counting down.
GTGGTCGGGTCGGTAGAGCCGGCGCCCGCCGCCGCGCTTCAGCGGCTTGATCTGGGTAAAGCGCGTCTCCCAGAAGCGCAGCACGTGCTGGGGCAGGCCCAGTTCCTCGGACACTTCCGATATCGTGCGAAACGCGTCGGGGCTCTTCTCGCCCCCGGCGCTTCCCCGTGCGGTTGTGTCCTTGGCCGCCGGATCGTTGGAGTTTGGGCTGGCGGCACGTCTGTCGGGCGGCATCAGCTGCCGGCCCCGGCCGCCTGGGTGGCCCCTTCGGCCGCCACCAGCGCCGCGGCGTCGTCGTCCTCGTCGGCCGCGTTGATCCGGTCCTTCATGATGTGCGAGGGCCGGAACACCAGCACGCGCCGCGGGTCGATCGGCACCTCTTCGCCGGTCTTGGGATTGCGTCCCATCCGGGCGCCCTTTTCGCGCACGCTGAAGGTGCCGAAGGACGAAATCTTGACGTGCTCGCCGCGCACCAGCGCCTCGGTGATCTCGCTCAGGATCTTTTCGACCAGTTCGGCCGATTCGTTCCGGCTGAGCCCGATCTCGCGGTAGACGGCCTCGGTCAGGTCTGCCCTGGTCAGGGTACTTCCCGCCATCGCCTCTCGCCTCCGCTCGACAACCCCAACGCCCGTTTCGCCGGAGTATCGGCCGGGAGCGAAGCCCCCGTCAACTTCAAGGATTTGCGCCGCGCACTGAAAGTGTGCAGCGCAGAAACGCCGCCACGCCGACCCATCGTGAGACAGGCCGCACGCGATCGCGATCGCCTTCCGGCGCACCCTCGCGCAGGCTCGGCCCCGGCGCAACCGTTGTGACGCATCGGCTTAGGCGCTGCGCGGGGCGCGCCTACCAGCGCAGCAGCCCCGATCCCCAGGTGAGACCGCCGCCGATCGCCTCGACCAGCAGCAGATCGCCCCGCCGGATGCGCCCGTCGCCGACGGCGGTGGACAGCGCCAGCGGGATCGAGGCGGCCGAGGTGTTGCCGTGATCGTGCACCGTCACCACCACGCGGTCCATCGTGATTCCCAGCTTCTTGGACGTGCTCTCGATAATCCGCAGGTTGGCCTGGTGCGGCACGATCCAGTCGATGGCCTCGTGGGTAAGCCCGGTCTTGGCCAGCGCCTCTTCGGCCACGTCGGCGAGTTTGACGACGGCGTGGCGGAACACCTCGCGCCCCTCCATCACGACCGTGCCGGCGGTGCCGGTCGAGGACGGCCCGCCCGAGACGTACAACAACTGGTTGTGCGCCCCGTCGGAGTGCAGGCAGGTGGTCAGCACGCCCCGGTCCTTGGCGGTGCCCGTGTCCTCGGCCCGCTCCAGCACCAGCGCGCCGGCACCGTCGCCGAACAGCACGCAGGTCGCCCGGTCGTCCCAGTCCAGAATGCGCGAGAAGGTCTCGGCCCCGATCAGCAGCACCCGATCGGCCTGGCCCGACAGGATCAGCCCGTTCGCGTTGGCCAGCGCATAGATAAAGCCCGCACAGACGGCATGCAGATCGTAGGCGAAGCCGTGCGTCATGCCGAGCGCGTGCTGCACGCGCGTCGCGCTGGCAGGGAAGGTCTGGTCGGGCGTGGCGGTGGCCAGCACGACCGCGTCGATGTCGGCGGCGCTGCGGCCGGCGGCGTCCAGCGCGGCCTGGCCGGCGCGGATCGCCAGGTCCGAGGTCAGCTGGCCTTCGGCGGCGACATGGCGCTGGCGGATGCCGGTGCGCTGCGTGATCCAGGCGTCCGAGGTCTCGATGCGCTCGGCCAGTTCGTCGTTGGTGACGATCCGCTCGGGCAGGTAGTGGCCGCACCCGGTGGCGACCGACCGTGTGACGCTCATCGTGCTTGGTCCCTTGCCGCGGCGGCCGCGGCCTTGCCGG
>JBCCMW010000133.1:0-9870 GCA_039026175.1 Pseudomonadota bacterium | reverse complement strand
TGTTCGACCCGATGAAGGAGATCAGCTACGACGCCGACGCGGTGACCGAGCGCTATGGCGTGGGCCCCGAGCTGATGATCGACTACCAGGCGCTGGTGGGCGACAGCGTCGACAACGTGCCCGGCGCCCCGGGCATCGGCGCCAAGACAGCGGCGCAGCTGCTGCAGGAATGGGGCTCGCTGGACGCCATTCTGGCCGGGGCCGAGCAGATCAAGCAAAAGAAACGCCGCGAGACGCTGATCGACTTCGCCGACCAGATCCGCCTGTCGCGCGAGTTGGTGACGCTGAAGACCGACGTGCCGGTCGAGGCGCCGCTGGACGGGTTCGGCGTGCCCGAGCCGGACCCCGAGCGTCTGCTGGGGTTCCTGCGCGCGATGGAGTTCCGCACCCTGACCGCCCGGGTGGCCGAGGCCTATGGCGTGGACGCCCCCGCAATCGAGGACCGGCGCGACCCGGGCCAGGATGCCTCCGCCCCAGGCGGTGCCGCCCCCGATGCCGCCCCCGGTGCCGCACCTGGATCTGACGGCGCGCCGGGTGCCGTGCGCGACTGGCCCGCCATCGACACCGCCGGCTATGCCACCATCGCCGACATGCCCACGCTGCAGGCGCTGATCGCCCGCACCGCCGACACGGGCGTCCTGTGCGTCGATCTGGAGACCACGTCGCTGGACGAGATGACGGCCGAGATCGTGGGCGTCGCCCTGGCGCCCCAGCCGGGCGCGGCGGCCTATGTGCCCGTCGGCCACGTGGACGGCGAGGCCGATCTCCTGGGCGGCGGCGCGCGGGTCGCGGGGCAGATGGACCGCGAGGCCGTGCTCGCCGCCCTCGGCCCCGTCCTGGCGGACCCCGCGGTGCTGAAGGTCGGGCAGAACCTCAAGTACGATCTCAAGGTGCTGGCCCGCCACGGCGTTTCGGTCGCGCCGATCGACGACACGATGCTGATGTCCTATGCGCTGGACAGCGGGCTGGGCGGCCACGGGATGGACGATCTCAGCGAGCGTCACCTCGGCCACCGGCCCAAACCGATCAAGGAGCTGATCGGCAGCGGCAAGAGCCAGATCACCTTCGACCGCGTGCCGCTGGCCGACGCCGCGGTCTATGCGGCCGAGGACGCGGACGTCACCCTGCGCCTGTGGCACCGCCTGCGCCCGCGCCTGGCGGCCGAGAAGGTCAGCCGCGTCTACCACCGGCTGGAGCGACCCCTTGTGCCCGTGCTGGCCGACATGGAGATGGCCGGCATCAAGGTCGACGTGCCCGTGCTGCAGGCCATGTCCTCGCGCTTCGGCCAGAAGATGGCCGAGCTGGAAGAGGAGATCCAGGAACTCGCCGGCCGCACGTTCAACGTCGGCAGCCCCAAGCAGCTCGGCGAGATCCTGTTCGACGAGATGGGCCTGCCCGGCGGCAAGAAGGGCAAGAACGGCGCCTGGGGCACGGGCGCCGATGTGCTGGAGGTCCTGGCCGCCCAGGGCTTCGACCTGCCCGCTCGGGTGCTGGACTGGCGCCAGATCGCCAAGCTCAAAAGCACCTACACCGACGCCCTGCCCACCCACGTCAACGCCGAGACGGGGCGCGTTCACACCTCCTTCTCGCTCGCCGCCACGTCGACCGGGCGGCTGGCCTCGACCGACCCCAATCTGCAGAACATCCCCGTGCGCACCGAGGAAGGGCGCGAGATCCGCACCGCCTTCGTCGCCGAGCCCGGCAACGTGATCCTGTCGCTGGATTACTCGCAGATCGAACTGCGCATCCTGGCCCACATCGCCGGCATCGACGCGCTGCGCCAGGCGTTCCGCGAAGGGCAGGACATCCACGCCGCCACCGCGTCCGAGGTGTTCGGCGTGCCGGTCGAGGGCATGGACCCGATGGTCCGCCGCCAGGCCAAGGCGATCAATTTCGGCGTGATCTACGGCATTTCGGCCTATGGGCTGTCCAACAACCTGCGCATCCCGCGCGAGGACGCCCAGGCCTTTATCGACCGCTATTTCGAAAAGTTCCCCGGCATCCGCGACTACATGGACGCAACCAAAGCCTCTGCGCGCGAGCGCAAGTACGTCGAAACCCTGTTCGGCCGGCGCATCCACTGCCCCGGCATCGACCAGAAGGGACCCGGCCGCGGCTTTGCCGAACGCCAGGCCATCAACGCGCCGATCCAGGGCACAGCGGCCGACATCATCCGCCGCGCGATGATCCGCATCCCCGCGGCCCTGGCCGACGCGGGCCTTGCCGGGCGCATGCTGCTGCAGGTCCACGACGAGCTGCTGTTCGAGGTGCCCGAGCCCGAGGCCAAGGCCACCGTCGCCTGCGTCCGCGCGGTGATGGAGGCCGCCGAGCGCCCGGCCGTCGACCTCGCCGTGCCCCTGGTCGTCGACGCCGGCCAGGGCGCCAGCTGGGCCGAGGCGCACTAGGTCCCGATCCGCGCCCCGCCGCGCCATCGCCAGGACCGACCGAATCCCCCTAACCTTGGGTCAGTCTTGTCAGCGTGGGTCGAACCCCGGCCCCGCCACCAGTCGGCGTCCGCGGCCGGGCGTCTCCAACCCAGAGAGGGAAGCGGACATGGAGCAAGTCTTCGGCGTGATCGCGGTGGTGGTCGCCATCGCCTTGGTGTTCCTCCTCGCCTTCTACGCGCCCTACCGGATTTCGCGGCGCATGGGCTTCGAGGGCGGCGCCAGCGTCGCGATCGCGGCGTCGGCCATCTTCGGCCTGCCGATCCTCCTGTGGTGGGTGCTGGACTGGCCGCGGGACCGCGAGCCGACGACCGATCCCGCGATTTTCAAGTAGCCGCCAGCCCGCCACACCGGCGGCGCGCGCCGACCGGACGGCCACGCCTACACCCATGGTTAACCACGGGCGGAGGGGAAAGCCGTAACGCCTGTGCGTTACCCCAGTCGCAAGCGTTCGGGAGGGGGCGATGACCGAGGCGGAGCGGATTACCCGCAGAATGGTGCGCACGACGATCGCGGCCGTCGCGATCATCCTGCTCACCATTTCGGGCACTTTCGCGGTGTCGTCGTTCGCCGTGTCGGTGCACGAGCGGGATGCGACGCTGATCAACTACGCCGGGCGGCAGCGCACGCTGGTGCAGCGCATGACTATCGTCGCCATGGACGTCGTTCGCCTGGGCGAGACCGCGTCGATCCGGGCCTCGCAGCGGCGCGCCGACCTGCGCGTGCTGATGTCGGACTTTCTGTTCGTGCAGCGCGCGCTCCGCGACGGTGCGCCGTCGCTCGGGATCCGGCGAATCGATAGCGCGGACGTCGACGCCGTCCTGCTCGGCGCGCCCTTCCAACTGAACGCGCGGATCGCCGAATTCGAACAGGCGGTGCAGCGGCTGCTGGCCGCACCTGCCGACGCGCCGGACCTGGCGGCGTTGGCGACGATGCAGGCTCTGTCGAACGGCCCGCTGCAGCGCGGGCTGGACCGGGTGGTGCAGATCCTCGAGATCGAGACTGTGGCTTCGACCAAGCGGGTGACCAAGTTGCAGACGGTGTTGATGGTGCTCGGCCTCACCGCGGTCGCTGCGACCAGCCTGCTGGTGCTGCGCCCGATGATCCGGGACGTGAGCGGGACGATGCTGCGCAACGAGGCGTTGCGCGACGCGCTCGAAACGGCGGAGCGCCAAGACAAGGCCACCGGGCTCGCCAACCGCACCCAGTCGCTTTCGCATCTGGCCCACGCGCTGACCTCGGCCAACGCGACCCACCGTGCCCTGGGGGCGATGCGGGTCGAGATCGCGGATCTGGACGGGCTGATCGAGCGCCACGGCGTGGCAGCCGCGGATGCCGCGGTCGAGGCGGTTGCCGTGCGGCTGCGCCGCTCGGCGCGGCGTCAGGACTATGTGGCTCGGATCGGCGACGACAGCTTCCTGGTGCTCACGGTTGGCGCCCGCCGCGCCGTTGGGCTCGAAGATGCCGCCAACAAGCTGAACGCCGCGATGCGCACCCCCGTGACCATCGCGCAGGGGCGGACCGCGCCCACGACCGCCAAGCAGGACAAGACGCAGGACCCCGCCGCCGACGCGGGCGCGCGCGACGCGCCGGCCCCTGCACCGGCCCCTGCACCGGCCAATGCACCGGCCAATGCACCGGCCCGTGCGTCCTCGGACGCGGGCGAAGCGACCGCTGCGGGCACATGGGGTCATCGGCTGCGAGCGTCGCTGAAGGCCCGCGGCCGCGGCGAGACCGCGACATCGCCGGGTGGCGAGGTGGCCGAGGAGACCGCGACCGCGTCCACGGCGACCGGGGCGAGCGGGACGACATCCTACGGCCCGCCTCCGACCTGTGTCGTATCCCTCGCCATCGGCATCACCGTCGCACCGCCAACCGAGATGACCGTGGACGCCGTGTTCCGCGACAGCATGGCGGCGGCGGCCGAGGCCTCGGCGCTGCTGGCTCGCACCGCGGGCGCGGCACCGGACGGCGAACGCGGCGGCTGGCGCAGCGCGAGCGCCTCCGCCGGCGCCCGCACCGGCAACGCCGCCGCCTCGTCCGGCGCCGGGGCGCGCGGGCAGGGCGAGGGCGCCCGGCGGGCCAACGGCCAGGCGATCACCATCTGGCACCCCCGCGCCGCAGCATGGCGCACCCAGCTTGCCGAACGCGAACGCGATGCCCAGCGCGCCGCCGAACACGCCATGGGCCTCGAGACACCGCCGCGCGACGACGCGACCCACGGTCGCCGCTCGCCCTGACGCCTCGCCATCGCCCGCGCCCGACCCGCCACAGGAACGCCCCGCGGCGCCCCCAGCCCAGTCGGATCGGCGGCGACAGCCCCGGACGCGCCAACGCCTCCGCACACGCCACCCATGGCACGATCTGGCGCAGAGCCCCAGATCGTTCCCGTGCAACCTCGACAGCCGTGATCCATCTTCGCCGCCGCGTGGGTTCCCGATGTGGCGGGTTACGGGACGAACACTTCCATCGCGGGCCACAGGACGCGCACTTCCAGCGCGGCCAGCAAGACGCGGACCTCCGTCGCGGCCGGCAGGGCGCGCACCTACGGCGCGGGCTACAGAACGCGCACCTCCGTCGCGGGCTACAGAACGCGCACCTCCGTCGCGGGCGGCAGGGCTGCAAGAGCGGCCTCGGTGTCGGCCGCCGCGGCCGCCAACGCATCGGCGTCGGCCGCGCGCAGCACCACGCGCGCGCCCGGCCGCCCGCGAAAGAACGGATAACAACCGATCGACACCGCCGGATGCGCCGCCGCCAACGCGCCCAGGGTCGCGGCGATGTCGCCCTCGGCGCGCATCACCTCCAGCGCGCGGCTCGCGATCGCCGCGCCGCCCTGCAACCCGGGCAGCACACTCTCGACCATCGCGCGGAAGATCGACGGCACCCCCGCCATCACGAACACATTGTCGAGTGCAAAACCGGGCGCCGCCGAGACCGGGTTGTCGATCAGCCGCGCGCCGTCGGGGATCCGCGCCATCCGCAGCCGCGCCGCATTGATCGCGGCACCGCCATAGTGCGCCATCAGCAGCGCCCGCGCATCGTCGCGCACGTCGATCCCCCGCCCAAACGCCGCGGCCACGGCGTCCGCCGTGATGTCGTCGTGCGTCGGCCCGATCCCTCCCGAGGTGAAAACATAGTCGACCGCCGCCGCCAGCGCGCGCACCGCCGCGACGATCCGCTCGTGGTCGTCCGGCACGACCCGGATCTCGCCAAGGACGATGCCGACCTCGGCCAGCCGGCCGGCCAAGAAATGGGCGTTCGCCTCGCGGATCGCGCCAGACAGGATCTCGTCGCCGATCACCAGCACGGCTGCCGTCGGCGCCCGGCCCTGCGCCGACCCACCGCCTGTCGCCCGCTCGGCCGCCTCCCGATCGTCCGCTGCACCCATGACCCGTCGCCGCTCCGCCAAATGCCCACCCAGCGACGCTAGCGCGTCCAGCCGGGGAAAACAGTCGGCCAGTCGGAACCGTGGTGCCGCAGTGTTCCGACCCCTCGGCGCGCCCCCCCGATCGCCGCGCCCGACCCCACCCGGTCGCGCCCAGCCGCAACCCAGCCGGTACCCAAAGAGTGCCCGGCACGGGCCCGGCCTTGCCGCTGCCTCTCGGCACGGCTAGGCCCAAGGCATGGACTTTGCCTCCACCCTGATCCCCGGCCGCCTCGTCCGACGATACAAGCGCTTCTTCGCCGATGTCGCCCTCGAGGACGGCCGCAGCGTGACCGCCCACGTCCCGAACACCGGCAGCTTGATGGGCCTAAGCACACCCGGTCTTCGGGTCTGGCTCGAACCCGCGAGCAACCCGAAACGCAAGCTGCCGTTTACCTGGCGCGTGGTAGAATTGAGACCGGGTGGGCGGGACGAGCCCAAGCCATCCGCCACCTTCGTCGGCATCGACACAGGGATGCCCAACCGCGTCGTCGGCGAGGCGCTGGCCCAGCGGCGCGTCCCCGGGCTCGAGGCCTATGGCGCCATCGCGCCCGAACGGCGCTATCGCGGCCACAGCCGGGTGGACTTCCTGCTCTCGGCACCCGATCTGCCGGACGTGTATCTGGAGGTGAAGAACGTGCACCTGCTGCGCCGCCCAGGACTGATCGAATTCCCCGACAGCGTCACCGCACGCGGGGTCAAGCACCTGGGCGACCTTGCGGCAATGGTTGCCGAGGGTCACCGCGCCGTTCTGCTATACTGCGTCCAGCGCGGCGACGGCACGCGGCTGGCCGTGGCACGCGACCTGGACCCGGCCTATGCCGACGCCTTCGCCGCGGCGCGGGCGGCGGGGGTCGAGGCGCTGGCGATGGCCTGCCGCGTTTCGCCCCACGGGATTGCCCTTGATCGTCCCCTGCCGATTTCGGAGACTTGAGGCGATGGACGACACCTCGATGACCAGCGGCGCCGCCGAGACCAGGACGGCCGAGGGTATTCGGCTGCATCCCGCGGTCGACTTCGAGGGGATGCGCCGCGCCGGGCGTCTGGCGGCCGAGTGCCTCGACATGATCGGCCCGCGTGTCGTGCCGGGCACCACGACGGCCAAGCTCGATAAGCTCTGCCACGAGTTCATCACCGACAACGGCGCCGTGCCCGCCACACTGGGCTACCGCGGCTATCGCCACTCCAGCTGCATTTCGGTCAACCACGTCGTCTGCCACGGTATCCCGGGCGAGAAGATCCCCGGCCGATCCAGCGACGCGCTGCGCGACGGCGACGTCCTCAACATCGACGTCACCGTGATCCTGGACGGCTGGCACGGCGACACCAGCCGCATGTACGTGGCCGGCACTGCCAAACCCTTTGCCAACCGGCTGATCGAGGTGACGCACGAGGCGCTGATGCGCGGCATCGCCGAGGTCCGGCCCGGCGCCCGCTTCGGCGACATCGGCCGCGCGATCCAGGACTATGCCGAGCGCGAGCGCTGCTCGGTGGTGCGCGACTTCTGCGGCCACGGGCTGGGCCGGACCTTCCACGACGCCCCGAACGTGCTGCACTATGGCCACCGGGGCGAGGGGGCGGAGCTGAAGCCCGGCATGTTTTTTACCATAGAGCCGATGGTGAACCTGGGCGGCGCGCTCACCAAGACGCTGGCAGACGGCTGGACCGCGATCACCCGCGACAAGTCGCTCTCGGCCCAGTTCGAGCATTCGATCGGCGTCACCGAGGACGGGTGCGAGATCTTCACCCTCTCGCCCGCCGGCGCGTTCTTCCCGACACTCTGACCCGTCGCACCCCTCCGGGCGCAGGCTGCCGAGCGTCCGTCGCGCCTGTCGTGGACCTCAGGCGCGCTCGAAGGCGCCCACCACCTCGACATGCGCCGACCAGAAGAACTGGTCGACCGGCTGCACCCAGGCCAGCCGATAACCGCCCGCTGCCAGGATCGCCGCGTCGCGCGCAAAGCTCGCCGGATTGCAGCTGACCGAGGCGATGCGCGGCACGGTCGAGGCCGCGAGCGCCCGGGCCTGCGTCTCGGCCCCGGCATAGGGCGGATCGATCACCACCGCGTCGAACGGCGCGAGCTCGTCAGCCAGCAGCGGCCGGCGCATCAGATTGCGCCGCTCGGTGGTGATACGCGACAGCCCCTGCCCCGCCGCCCCGCGCCAGCCGCGGTCCAGCGCTGCCAGCGCCCCGCCGTCCACCTCGACCGCATGCACCGCCGCGTGCCCCGCCAGCGGCAGCGCGAAGGTCCCGATCCCGGCGAAGAGGTCGGCCACCCGCGCCCCGCGGCCAAGGCTCGGGGCCAGCGCCTCGACCACGGCGGCGGTTAACGCGGCAGCCCCCTCCAGCGTGGGCTGCAGGAACGCGCCGGGCGGCGGCAGCACGCGCGCCGCGCCCAAGCGGTGCGTCGGCGGTGCGGCCTCGACCACCGTGTCGCCCGCCACGGCCAGGCGCACAACCCCGGCGGCCCGGGCCATCGCGGGCAGCCGGGCGCGGAGCGGCCCGTCCAGCGGTTTCGCACCCTCCACCGCCAAATCCAGACCGGCCGCGGCCGCCGTCAGGGTCAGCCGCAGCGCGCCCTTGCGGCTGGCCAGCGCCATCACCAAGGGCGCGAGCCGGGGCAGCGCCGCTTCGATCGCCGGCACCGCGACCGGGCAGCGCTCGACCGGCACGATCTCGCCGCCGCCGCGGGCGTGAAACCCGATGATCGCGCCCTTGCGCCCCCGCCGGGCCTCCCGCCGTCGTTCCCTCCGACGCAGGGCAACCGCCTCGTGTCCCCCTTTTGCGGCTCGGCCCCGGCGCCGCGCCCGGGGAGGCGCGCGAGCGAGCGAGCGAGCAGGCGGGTGCCGGAGAGGCGACTCACCAGGGTGTCTCGCGCCGGTTGCGTGTCGGCCCCTCTCACTCTGCCTTTCTCGCCCGCTCCTGCGCCCTTTTTTCCTCTCGCTCGCGCCCGTCACCAACCACACGCGGAGGAGGGCGACTCTGTGAATGCACGGCTGGTGTGTCCTTGTCCCCCTTCCCCGAGGTGATACATGCAGGTATCGGAGGCCGCCCGGCTCCCCCCCATATCGTCACCCGGCACCGAATGTGGTCCGTGGACCGTGCAGCATGGAGGGCGGTGAAGCGGACCATGACGCCCCCGCGCAGGCACTTGATCGGGAGCCGCCCGATACGGCTCATGCAGGACGCATTTGCCTCGGGCTGTGGCCGGAGGCGGGCGGAGCGGGGTGGCGAGCTCTCGTGCGCCAGGAGCCGGAAAATGAAACAGCCTCACGCTTGCTCTCTCGCACTGTTGGCGCAGGATCGCCGCTCAATGGGCGGGCAGGCGCGGCCGGATAGGATCAAAGCCAGGGAAAGCACAACCGAGACCGACGCATAGAGCGCGCGCGCGGGGGGGCGGAGGGGACGACCCAGAAGAGCCAGCGGTGGTCGTCGAACGAGCGCGCATTACATGCTCGGGCCGTCAGACGGAGCGCGGGGCAATCCAGTGTAGCAGCGGGCAGCGCGTTGCGCTCCGAGGGTAGGCATGCACTCTTCTTTAAACCTTTTTTTTTTTTTTCTAAACCCCTCCCTCCATTGTTTACACAACGCCCGCTCGCCCTCCCTGGCCCGACTAGGGGGCCGGCGCCTGAGCTTGACGGCTCTCAAGCCGGGTCGGGCGCCGTGTGTGCATTCGGCGATGGATTCGAGTGGCGCCCCGGGGACGGTCCGTCCCGCTCTCCGCTGTCTCGCCCGGCTTGATTCGCGCTCGAGCCGGCCTTTGGGCTGTGAGCGGTGCCCTTGGGCTGTCTCCTTGGCGCCTGCATCCAAATGGACGAGCAAACCAAATATATAAAGGAAAAGAATGCAATGACTCCAGTCCTCCCTGCTGTCCCTTTTTTTCCCCCACCCCCGACTCCTGTTTCTGTTGGGGGAGAGGGAGTGGGAAAATAGCCGGTAAAGGGCGCGAGTCGACCGAGGCTAGGAGCTGAATTCGTGGAGGGCAACAGAGAGAGAGAGAGA
>JBCCMW010000132.1:0-9906 GCA_039026175.1 Pseudomonadota bacterium | reverse complement strand
GCCCGCCCGAGAGCCGGATCCTGATGTTCGCGATGACCGAGGGGGCGATCCGCTTCCTGGCCGACACCGCGCAGCTCTTTGCGACGGCCGCGCGAGACGGCGTGGCCGCCGACGACGAGGCCGTAACCGCGCGGATCGCCGCGTCCTTTACCGGCTCGCTGATCATGCGCCCGCTGATGCTTTACCTGCTCGCCGCCGTGGCGGGCGGAATCGCCCGCCGAGCGGGCGGAACTGGTTCATGGCGGGACAGTCGCGCCGCCGTTTGCTGGGCTGCGCTGGTCGCAGCGCCGATTTTCGTCGCCACGAGCACGGTTCAGACCGCTGTGGTGTTGCCCGCCCTAGCGCAAGAGGCGGTCTGGATGATAAATGTATCGTCGTTTGCGGTGGCGCTTGCGTACTGTCTGGCCGAGGCTCACGGGTTTCGGCGTGTCTGGGCAGTTTTCCTGGTGATCGGTGTATCGACGATCCTGCTGGTGGCGGGGGCGCTGGCGTTGAGCCGATTATAGGCAGCCGGCCCCTGGACCCGTGGCAGGCGCGGCGTGGAGCGCGCCGGCCGGTCGCGGACAGGATCGTCAGACCCAGAGGGGGGGTCGGGCGATAGGAGGGGACGCCATGACGACCACGGAGCACGACTTGGCCAGCCAGTTGGGTGGCCAGCCGCTCCCGGACATCACGCTTGCGGATCTCGAGGAAGATCCGGAGCTGATGTATTTGAAGCAGGCGACACTGTCGGCCCGCATCCGCCTCTCGCTGATCGACATGCGCAAGGCCACGCGGCTGTTGATCGACGAGAACCCCAACGAGGCCCGGCTGCTGTTTTTCGTCCTGATGTCGGACGTGATCTTCTTCCTCAACGCCGGGCTGAAATTCGTGATCTCGCCCACGGGTCAGGGCATCGACAGCGCCCTGCCCGAAAGCCTGGCCGGCACGCTGGGCGGGCTGATCGTGCTGTGCTTTTTGTTCCGCACTGCCTCGCTCTACGTCTTCTCGGGCGCCGTGACCATGGTCTCGCGCCTGTTCGGCGGGCGCGGCAGCTGGAGCGAGACGCGCGCCGGCATCTTCTGGGCGTCGCTGGTCGCCGCCCCCGTGGGTGTGCTGAGCGCTGTGCTGGTGACCACCTTCGGCTATCTCGAGGCGACGAACCCCATCTTCGGCTCGGACTTGATCCAGCTGCCGGCGCAGATGCTGGGCGTGGTGGCCTTCGTCTACCTCTCGGCCGCCGCCGTGGCCGAGGCGCAGCGCTTCAGCCGGGTGATGCCGGTGCTGGTCGCCTTCCTCGTGCTGGCCCTGATCCTGCTGGTGGCCTTGCTAACCGGCTTCGCCATGGTGAAAGACAGGCTCGCATAGCGCCCGCCGCCCGGCGGGCGTCAGCCGCGGGCGAGGGCGATGGTGTTCACGACGTACCTGTTCAGGCGCATGCTGGAGGGGCTGTTCGAGCCCCGCCGTTCGGCACAGTGGGTGCTGGAGGGCAAGTGGTCGATGGAGACCGCCGTCCAGCTCGTCGTGCTCGCCTATGCCTTGTCGGCCATGCTCTCGATCGTCATCCCCGGCGGGCCGCCCTCGCCCGACAGCGGGGTCGTGTTCGTCCAGCACGCGCTCTTGATCGTGGTCAAGGTGGTCTACACCGGCATCCTGGCGCTGGCCGCCTGGGGCATCGGCGCGCTGTTCGGCGGGCGCGGCAGCTTTGACGAGGCGATCCCGCTGTTCGGCTGGCACGCGCTGGTCACCGTGCTGCTGTCGCCGCTGGCCAGCCTGGCGGCCGGCCAGATGCCCCAGCCCGACGCCGACGTGCCGCTGATCGACGAGCGGGGCCAGGTGACCGCCGAAGCACTGGCCGCCGCCACCGACGTGCCGCCGGGCGCTGCGATCCTGCTGCTGACGGCGTTCTTCATCTCGCTCTGGCTGATGGCGTCCTATGTCGCCGAGCTGCACCGCTTCGAGAGCACGTGGAAGGTGTTCGGCGTCATCGTCGCAGTTCCGATGTTCTTCGGCATGATGCTCCTAAGTGCTATCTCTTAGAACGATTCCAAAGAGCGCCTGGAGACTGTCCAATGGCCGACGCCTATGACGTGACCGCGATCCGTGCCGATTTCCCGATCCTGTCGCGCACGGTGAACGGGGTGCCGCTGGTCTATCTGGACAATGCCGCCTCGGCACAAAAGCCCACCGCAGTGCTGGAGACCGTGCAGCGCGGCTATGGCGAGGAGTACGCCAACGTCCACCGCGGCTTGCATTTCCTGTCGAACCTTGCCACCGAGAAGTACGAGGCTGTCCGCGGCACAGTGCAGCGCTTTCTGGGCGCCGCACACGAGGACGAGATCATCTTTACCCGTGGCGGGACCGAGGCGCTGAACCTGGTCGCCTATGCCTGGGCGATGCCGCGGATCGAGCCCGGCGACGAGATCCTGCTCTCGATCATGGAGCACCACGCCAACATCGTGCCCTGGCACTTTCTGCGCGAGCGGTTCGGCGCGGTCCTGCGCTGGGTGCCGGTGGATGCCAACGGGGACCTGGACCCCCAGGCGATGATCGCCGCGATGGGCCCGCGCACCCGGCTGGTCGCGGTGACGCACATGTCCAACGTGCTGGGCACCGTGGTCGACGTAAAGGCGATCGCGGCGGCGGCGCACGAGCGGGGCATTCCCGTGGTGGTCGACGGCAGCCAGGCGGCGGTGCACATGCCCGTCGACGTCGCCGATCTGGGCGTCGATTTCTACGCGATCACCGGACACAAGATCTATGGCCCCAACGCGACCGGCGCGCTCTATGCCACCCGCGCGCGGCAGGCCGAGATGCGCCCCTTCCAGGGCGGCGGCGACATGATCCGCGAGGTGCACACCGACAGCGTGGGCTACCAGGAGGGCCCGATGCGCTTCGAGGCCGGCACCCCTGCGATCGTGCCAACCATCGGGTTGGGGGCGGCGATCGACTATCTGCAGAGCGTCGGCATGGACCGTATCGCCCAGCACGAGACGATGTTGCGCGACTATGCCAAGGCCCGGCTGGACGGCATCAACTGGCTCACGACCTTTGGTCATTCCGCAGGCAAGGGGGCGATTTTCTCCTTCGCACTGCAGGGCGGCGCGCACCCGCACGACATCTCGACCGTGGTGGACCGTAAGGGCGTGGCCGTGCGGGCCGGGCATCACTGTGCGCAGCCGCTGATGGAGCATCTGGGCGTCACCGCGACCTGCCGTGCGTCCTTCGGCATGTACAACACCACCGACGAGGTCGACCGGTTGGTCGAGGCGCTGGAGCTTTGCCACGAGCTCTTTGGCTGAGCCTCGCGGGCCATGCGCTGGCCGCTGTAGATCCAAAATCGAGAATCGGCGGGCCGAAAAAGCCCGTCGACACTTCGCGTTAACCAGATTTAGTGGGCGTAAGAGACGGTTTCATTCTCCGAAAGTGGATCATTTCGGAACCATTTTCGATGCATTTTAGCAATATCCTTGCCATACGGTGCAGCGATTAAATAGAACACCGCTCCGCTTCGCCGAATGTGTCGGTATCGTTAACCGCGTACCACAGGAGATGCCCATGTCGAATTCGCCCGCCCGCCGCGCGCCTGCGCGCAGCCTGCACGCCGCATCCGATCCGTTCGCGTTTCCGGCGCAGGCGGCGATGGACGCTGCGACCAAGCACTTCGCGCTGATGTGGAGCCTGCCGCTGCGCACCATGATGGTGGTGATGAGCGAAGCGGTCTCGCCCAGCAGCCGCCGCTGAACGCGCGCCCCGGCCCAGGGGCGACCAAGTCCGACACGGCCTGGCCCGCCCGGCGGCGGTGCCGGGCTTTTTTTTTTTGGAACGCCCTGTCCCGCGATCTGCGCGCGTCGCTTGCATTGCTCGCGCAGCGGTCATTTCGCCGCCTTTCTGCCTTTTTTGGTCCGCTCTCTGGCGCCTGCATCGCGTTCGGTAGGGCGTAGAGACGGTGTGCCCGGCCCCAGCGCCGGTGCCCTTGGACCTCAGATCACGCAACCGCCGCGGCAATCCCCCCAAAGACCCCCGACCCGACGGAGCCTAGAATGGCCGACGCACAGCAGATCGCGCTAGAGCAGCTGGTAGTGGAGCTGATCAACAGAGCCCGCTCGGACCCCGATGCCGAGGTTGCGGGGCTGGGCTTCGATCTGAACGCCGGTCTCTCGCCGGGCTCGATCAGCAACGACCCAAAGCAGCCGCTGGCGATCAACCCGCAGCTTACGGTCGCTGCCCGCGGCCATGGCGCATGGATGCTCGAAGCCGACGTCTTCTCGCACACCGGGGCGGGCGGCTCGTCCTCGAACCAGCGCATGCGCGATGCGGGCTACGAGTTTACCGGCCGCTGGCGGAGCGGCGAGAACATCGCCTGGATGGGCACCACCGGCGGCATGAACGACGCGCGCGAAGAGAGTTTCGTGCGCTCGATGCACGACAATCTGGTCGAGAGCGCCGGCCACCGCCGCAACATCATGAACGACGACTATCGCGAGATCGGCCTCGGTCAGGTCGAGGGTCAGTTCACCGCCAGCAACGGCCGCACCTACAACGCCGCGATGGTGGTCGAGAATTTCGCCGCCTCGGGCAACGACACGTTCCTGACGGGCGTGGTTTTCGACGACCAGGACGGCGACATGGCCTATGACCCGGGCGAGGGCATGGCCAACGTGCGCATCGCCGTCGGCGGCACGGCGGTCACCACGTCCTCGGCCGGCGGCTACAGCCTGGTCAAACCGGGCGGGACCCAGACGGTCAGCTTCTCGGGCCCTGGGCTGTCGGGCACCAAGACGGTGTCGCTCGATCTCTCGGGCCAGAACATCAAGCTGGACCTGATCGACGGCGACACGGTGCAGACCAGCGCGGGCCTGACGCTGGGCGCGGGCGTTGTCGACGTGATCCACTTCGGGGCCTTCGGCGGCAGCTCCACCGGCAACGCCAGCGCCAACACCATGACCGGCGGCTCGGGCGACGACAGCTTCGACGGGCGGGGCGGCAACGACACGCTGATCGGCAACCGGGGCAACGACACGCTGGAGGGCGGCGGCGGCAACGACGCGCTGCAAGGCGGCGCGGGCACCGACACCGCGGTATTCAACGGCGCGCTCGACAGCTTTACGTTCGAGACGATCGGCGGCGGGCTGCGCGTGATCGGCGAGGGGCGCGACACCGTGGCGTCGGATATCGAGCGGCTGGTATTCGACGATGCCACGTTGACCTTTGCGCAGGCGGCGGCGCTGGTCGGGGTGGAGCCGCCTCCGTTGCAGAGCCCTGTCTCGGCCCCCCAGCCCGCGCCGCCGCCGCCCGCAGCCATCGCGCCGCCGGACGCGCCGCAGCCTAGCATCGGTCTCGGTCTGGCGCTAATCGACGCGGATACCGATGCGGCGGTGGCCGACATCGCCAACGGTGCCACGATCACCCTGGCCGCCGACGTGCTGGACGCGCTGTCGATCGAGGCGCTGCCGACGGGCGGCGGCGTGGGCAGCGTCGGATTTCGCATGAACGGCGGCGCGCAGGTGTTCGAGAACCTGGCGCCCTACGCGCTGTTCGGCGGGCCGGTGACCGACTTTCTGCCCGGTCCGCTGGGTGTGGGCAGCCACACGTTGACGGTCGCGGCCTATGCCGGGGCGCGCGGCACCGGCGAGGTGTTGGCCGAGCGGACCGTGAGCTTCCAGATCGCCGAGCAGTCGGCCCCGCCGCCTTCGGCCTCGACCCAGGGACCCGACTTCGACTTTGCGCTGCGCTTTACCGACGGTGCACAGGGGACGGTCGGCACGCTGAGCGACGGTGCCAGCTTCACGCTGGCCGATTTGGCCGGCCGGCCGGTCAGCGTAGTCGCCACCACCGACGACGCGTTTGGCGGCAGCATGACGCTGTCGCTGAACGGCGGGCCCGCGGTGGTCGAGAGCATCGCGCCCTATGCGCTGTTCGGCGACGTGCTCGGCCAGCTCCGCCCGGGCGAGGCGCTGCCGGCAGGCGGCCACTCGCTCAGCTATCAGGTCCATGCTGCGGCGGGCGGGCGCGGCGAGCTGCTGGACGCGGGGACCATCGACTTTACGGTGGTGGCCGGCGAGCGGCTGATCGAGGCCGCATTCTACCAAGCCGGGGTGCGCAACTACGACAAGGTCGCCGACATCCGCAACGGCAACGTGTTCGACGCGGGCACCCTGGCGGCGGCGGGCGATCTCAACATCGTCTTCACCCCGACGGCGAACGCGCCGGCCATCGGTTCGGTCGCGCTGGACTATGGCGACCACGAGGTGATCGAGAACATCGAGCCCTTCGCGCTGTTCGGCGACACCGTCTCGCAGCTCCGCACGGGCGGCGAGTTCGGGCGCGGGCGGCACAGCATCGACGTGACGGCCTATGCCGGCGACGGCGCCAGCGGCGGCGTGATCGACAGCTTCACGCTGGAGTTCGAGATCGTCTGATCGCGCCTCGGCGCGCCCGGCCGGTGTGACCAGCGGCGGAAAACCGGTTTCGGCCGCCGCCTTGGGGCGCCCGACCGATGGCGTCGCGTCATCGCACGGCGGGCGATCCCAGTCCCTGGCGCGCAGCGCTCGTCTGTTGAACACCGGATGTGCACACGCATCACGGCGCGCGCCATCGACGCCGGAACGGCAGCACGGCAGCGGCGATGCGGCCGGCGGCGCGCGCGGCGCCGGGTCCCGGACCACGCGATGCTGCCGGCGCGGGAGCGCTGTCTGCCGCCGGTCGAGCCGATGGACCGCCCGATGCGCCACGGCCACCCTGTATCGGCCGACCCCCTAGTCGGCCGTCAGGAACGCGTAGGCGGCCAGAGTGTGCGTGCGCACGATGTGCAGAAAGTCCTCGATGTCCACATGCTCGTCGTAGGACCCCATGCCCGTCGGGAACGGGCCGTAGACATAGGCGGGGATCCCTCGGTAGCGCCATAGCCGCGCGTCCGTGCCGCCGATCGAGACGACCGGCGTCGGACGCGGGCGGCCGAGGCTCTCCACCGTGTCCTGGATGATCTCCATCATCTCGCCATAGGGGTCGCACCAGGCGGGCGGGTTGCTGCGGTACTCCTCGTAGGTCGCCTCGGGAAAGCCGGCCGCAATGCGCGCGACTTCGGCGCGGATGACGTCGGGGTCGACACCCACCGGCGCCCGGATATCGGCCTCAAAGCTGCAATGGCCGGGGATCATGTTGTTCTTCAGCCCACCCTCGATCAGGCCGATGTTGAGGGTGATCTTCGGCAGGATGGCGGCCGCGCCCGGTCCCATCGCCTTGTCCGACGCGGCCCGTCCCTCGACCTCGGCCCGCATCAGGTTGTCCGGGATCGTCACGTCCAGATCCTCCAGCGCTTCGAGCGCCGCGATCAGCCGGACCGCGATGCGCGTGGCCGAGGGGCTCGCGTGGGTATAGGCGCCATGGGCACCGGGCGTGCGGATGTCGAAGCGAAACCACATCGGCCCCTTCTCGCCGTAGCGCACCGAGAAGGGCGACGAGGGTTCGCCGTTCAGGCAGCAGTCCCCGCGCACCTCCGGCTCGTGCTCGATCAGCCAGCGCGCACCCCAGGGGCCGAAGGTCTCTTCGTCCGAGACGCAGGTCAGCGTGAGTTTACCCCGCCATTCCTTTCGCATCCGCGACAGCAGGGCGTAGGTCCAGATCGATGCCGAGGTGCCGGCCTTCATGTCGGCGGTGCCGCGGCCGAAGAGCTTGCCGTCGCGGATCTCTCCGCCCCAGGGGTCGGCGGTCCACCCGTCGGCGGCGGGGTCCGTGCCGACCGGGAAGACGTCGATGTGGCCGTTCAGCACCAGATGCCGGCCCTCGCCCGCGCCTTGGACGCTGCCGACGATGTTGGCCATGCTGGGTTGGGGGTCGACAAGACGCCAGGGCAGACCCTCGGCGGTGAGGAAATCGGTGATGTGGCGCACCGCGACCGTCGTATCGCCGGGCGGGTTGGGCGACTTGCAGCGCACGAAATCGCCGAGGAAGGCGACGATCCGCTCCCTCTCGCTTTCGATCGCGGCCAGCAGCCGCTCGCGTCCGTCCATATCAGCCTCCGCCCGGGCTTTCGCGGCCG
This sequence comes from Pseudomonadota bacterium, assembly GCA_039026175.1. GTDB lineage: Bacteria > Pseudomonadota > Alphaproteobacteria > Rhodobacterales > Rhodobacteraceae > Thermohalobaculum. Next base: position 1,886 of record JBCCMW010000132.1, on the reverse strand, counting down.
AGCCTACGGGGCACCGGAAGCGCCCTTCAAGCCCGCCGCGCTGCACCCCGACGGGCCGCGCACGGCCTGGCGGCCACGCCCGTGCCTTTCTCCTCACCGGCGACGCCGATGCCGCCACGGCGGGGGCGATGACGATGCCGCTGCCGGTGCGCCGTGCTGCGCGGGGGGAAGCCGGGGTCAGCGTGCCCGCCGCCAGCCCCCGGAACCCCCAGGCATCTGGCAAGCTGAGCCTGCCCCGCATGGTCCTGGGACGGGCCCTCGCCGAACGGATCGCCGTGCAGCGGCCGCAAGAACGCCCAAAGTCAAAACCACGTTCCCGTCGAGCGTGGAAAACCCATTCGGCGGGGATCGGATAGGGATGGTGCCCGGGGGCGGACTCGAACCACCGACACCGCGATTTTCAGTCGCGTGCTCTACCAACTGAGCTACCCGGGCGTGGGGCGGGTGGATAGCGGGCGGACGACGGCTTGTCCAGAGCCCTCGCCCCGGCGGCAGGGCGTGGTCAGAGGGTCAGGCGCGGGCGGCAAAGCGCGGCATCGGCGGGTCCATCGCCAGCGCGGCGCGCGCCCAGGTGCCGGCGGTCGACCCCAGAAAAGCCCAGACCAGCCACCACACCCCGTGCGCCGAGCCCGAGACCATGCCGCCGAGATAGGCGCCGATGTTGCACCCATAGGCGAGGCGTGCGCCGTAGCCCATCAGCAGCCCGCCCGCCACCGCCGTGGCCAGGTCGCGGGCCGAGAGCGCGCGCACCGGCGCAAACCGCCCCGCCAGCCCCGCGGCCGCCAGTGCCCCCACCACGATGCCGAAGTTCATCACCGAGGTGCGGTCGGCGAACACGCTGTTCTGCAGCGCACTTGCGCGCCAGCCCTGCCAGTAGGGCCAGCTTGCAACGTCGCCGCCCGCGGCATCCAGGATCTTGGCGCCCCACAGCGCAAAGCCCGCGGTCACGCCCCAGGCCGCTGAAACAACAGGAAGCAGCCGACCGAGACGCCCGCCAGCACCAGCGCGCCGGCGGCGAGGCTCCAGGGACCCGAGAGCAGGCGCCGCGCCGGGGTCAGCGCCGACCCGCCGCTGGCGCCGATGGGCACGACGTCGCCGTGGGTCCGCCGCTCGATCAGCGTAGACAGCAGCCAGACCGCCGCCACGATCACGCCCAGCAGGGCAAGCGCGCCGATCGGGCCCAGCCGGCCCACGGCCGAAAAGCCGGGGATGGTGGGCACGCCGGTCATCTGGTTTAGCTCGGCCCAGAAGGCGGGGATATGCGCGGTGGCCCACACGCTGCCCGCGATGAAGGCGGCGAGCGTCACGACCATCCGCGTCGACCCGCCGCCCACTGTGAACAGCGTGCCCGAGGCGCAGCCGCCGCCGAGCTGCATGCCGATGCCGAACACAAAGGCGCCGATGGCCGAGGCCAGCGACAGCGGCAGGATCACGGGGTGCATATCCCAGCCCGTCGTCTGTTCGAAACCGATCAGGGGGTAGGTGATCAGGCAGGCGCCGGCGATCAGCAGCATCTGCGCGCGCAGCCCGGCACCCCGCCGCTCGCGCACCAGCCGCCGCCACGCCGCGGTAAAGCCGAAGGCGGCGTGGTAGAGCCCGATGCCTGCGACCGCGCCCAACAGCGCCCCTGCGGCATAGCGCAGCCCCTCGCCCGGCACGGCGAAGCCGCCGCGGGCCGAAAAGGCGGCCGCCGCCAGCAGCGCCAGCAGCGCGAGCGCGACCGCGACCACCCTGGTCTGGATCCGGGGCGGCTCGGTCTGCGGCGTTGCGGTCTGGGCCGTTCCTTCGGGGGCGATGCTGCTCATGCCGTTTGGCTCATCCTGTCGCTCTGGTGCGCGCGCTGGCGCCCAGATCGCGCGCCGGCGGCCGGGACGCAAGCGCCGGGG
>JBCCMW010000131.1:0-9938 GCA_039026175.1 Pseudomonadota bacterium | reverse complement strand
GCGTGCGGGTTCCGGGCCCTTCGGGCGGTCTGGGTCAGTCGACGGCCGAGGCGTGGGCCTCGCGGGCGCGCACCATCCGGGCCTTCAGCGCCTTGCCAACCAGAATAGGCAACACAAACCCGGCGATCGCGACCGCCCAAAGCCCGATCGCCAGCGGCGAGCCGAACAGCACCGTCCAGTCGCCGTCCGAGATGGTCATGGCGCGGCGCAGGTTGGCCTCCATCAGGTTGCCGAGCAGCACGCCCAGGATCACCGGCACCAGCGGCACGTCCAGCTTGCGCAGCGCCCAGCCGACCACGCCGAAGATGACCATCACGATCAGATCGAACGTCGACCCCGAGATCCCGTAGATCCCCACGAACGACACCATCGCCACGATCGGCATCAGGATCCGCGGCGGCACCAGCAGGACCCGCACGAACAGCCCCACCAGCGGGATGTTCATCGCCAGCAGCATCAGGTTGCCGATAAAGAGCGCCGCGATCAGGCCCCACACCACATCCGGGTTCTGGGTGAACAGCAGCGGCCCCGGCGTGATGTTGAGCGCCAGCAGCATCGCCAGCAGTACCGCCGTGGTGCCCGAGCCCGGGACGCCCAGCGCCAGCATCGGCACCAGCGCGCCGCCCGCGGCGGCGTTGTTGCCCGCCTCGGGGGCGGCCAGCCCGCGCGGATCGCCGGTGCCGAAGGTGCCGTCGCGGTCGGCCATCTTTTTTTCCAGCGAGTAGGCCAGAAACGAGCCCAGCGAGGCCCCCGCACCCGGCAGCACCCCGGCCACGAACCCGATCAGCGAGGTGCGCAGCATCGTCGGTGTGGTCGAGGTGATCAACGCGCGCGTCGGCAGAATACGGCCCACGCCGACGGTGGCGTCCTTGCCCTCGACATCGGCGCTGCCGCGCTGCTCGAGAAAGACGAAAACCTCGGACAGCGCGAACAGCCCGACGATGGCGACCAGGAAATCGATGCCGTCGTAGAGGTGCACCTCGCCAAAGGCAAAGCGCGGCACGCCGGTCTGACCGTCGACGCCGACCATCGCGATGGCCAGGCCCAGCATGGCGGCGAACGCGGCCTTGGCCTGATTGCGCGATGCGATGCCGCCGAGCGTCGCGAAGGCCAGCACGAACAGCGCGAAATACTCGGCCGGGCCGAACAACAGCGCGATCTTCACCAGCTGCGGCGCCAGGAACACCAGGCCCCAGGTCGCCAGGAATGCGCCCACGAACGACGCGATGCCCGACAGCGCCAGCGCCTCGCCCGCCCGGCCCTTCTGGGCCATCGGATAGCCGTCCAGGCACGTCATCATCGCCGGCTCGTCGCCGGGGATGTTGAGCAGGATCGAGGAGATCCGCCCCCCATACATCGCGCCGTAATAGACCGAGGTCAGCAGGATCATCGCCTCGACCGGGCCGAGGCCCAGCGTAAAGGCCAGCGGGATCAGGATCGCTACCCCGTTCGAGGGGCCGAGCCCCGGCAGCGCGCCCATCACCGTGCCGAGAAAGCAGCCGATCAGCGCCAGGAACAGGTTGTTCAGCGTGAAGGCGACGACGAACCCATCGCCCAGCGACGCAAGCACGTCCATCGCCCCGCCCTCCTCAGAAGCCCAGCGGCCCCGTCGCGAGCGACAGGCCGAGGATCAGGTGGAACACGACATAGATGCCGACCGAGGTGGCCGCGCCAGAGACCAGCGACCACAGAGGCTGGGTGCCGAGCCGCCATGTGAGGTACCCCGCCGCCACCGCGGTGGCGATCACGAAGCCCAGCTCGGGCAGCAGCATCGCATAGGCGACCATCACCAGCACCGCCGCCCCGATCTCGGCCAGCCGGCCCAGGGCTGGCCAGGCCGGTTCGGGGTCGGGCACGATCAGGATCGACAGGCTGGCCGCCCCCAACAACACGCCGATGATGATGGGGAAGGTGCGCGGCCCGACCGGGTCGGAGATGAAGCTGAGCTGCACCTGAAAGGCGCCCCAGATTAGAAATGCGGCGATGGCCAGGCCGATAACCCCGAAGACGCGGTCGCTGATCCGTCCCCCCGTGCCGCTGCCGGACGCGGGGGCTGCGGGATCGGACGGCGCGGATCGATGCTCCGGGCCGTCCTTGCCGAGCTCGACGCTCATGTGGCTGTGCCGATCACATCGGGCGGATCATGCGGGCCGATCATGCTGGACCGATCATGCGGGCGGATCACACTGGGCCGAGCTTGCTGGGTAGATCACACTGGGCCGATCAGTTGATCAGCCCGATCTCCTGCGAGATCTCGGTGATCGCGCCGACGTTGGCGTTGACGAAGGCCTCGAACTCCTCGCCGCGCAGATCGAGCGGGGCCAGGCCGTTCTGGGCCATCACGTCCTTCCACTCGGGCGAGTCGTACACGGTGCCCACGGTTTCGACCCAGTACTGGTAGGCCTCGTCCGACACGTCGCCCGGCACGTAGAAGCCGCGCCAGTTAGCGCCGATCACCTCGATGCCCTGCTCCATCGCCGTGGGGAAGGCCGAGAAATCGCCCTCCAGCCGGGCGGGGCTCAGCACCGCGATCACGCGGATATCGCCCGAGTCGACGAAGCCCTTGGCCTCGGACGCATCGCCGGTAAAGGCCTGCACCGAGCCCGCCAGCAACTGGGTCACCGCCTCGCCGCCGCCGTCGAAGGCGACGTACTTGATCTGGCGCAGATCCTCGATCCCCGCCGCGTCGGCGGCCAGCAGCACCTTGAGATGGTCCCAGCCGCCGACGGCCGAGCCGCCGGCGATCGCGATCGAACGCGGATCGGCCTTCAGCGTCTCCATCAGCGTCGGCAGGTCCTGGATCTCGCTGTCGGCAGCGACGGCGATCACGCCATAGTCGGCGCCGATGGTGGCGACCCAGCGCACCTGGTCGGTGGTGTTGCCCGGATAGGCGCCCTGGGCCAGGCGGGTCGCCGTGGCGGTGGAGGCCGCGACGAACAGGTCGTCGTCGTCGTTGCGCTTGTTGACCACCGCGGCGAAGGCGACGCCGCCGCCGCCGCCGGCCATGTTGGTCACTTGCACGGTACCGTCGACCAGACCCAGATCCTGCATCGTCTTGCCGACCTGGCGGCAGGTAAAGTCCCAGCCGCCGCCGGGGTTCGCAGGGGCGATGCACTCGGGGTTGTCGGGCTCGAACGCCAGTGCCGGCGGCGCGGCAAAGGCCAGCGCGGCGGTGGCGAGCGACAGGCCGAGAACGCGGATCGCGGGCACGGCGGGGCTGGTGGCGGTCATTGGGGTCTCCTCCCGGGCTTTCCGGTGCATGGGATGCACGGTTATTTTGCCCGACCTTTTCACCGCCGCCCGATGCGAACAACCGGAAAAGACGCTCACGCCCGCAATTTCGTGTCCGAGGGGTCTTTTCAGGCCACGCAGGGACGACTGGATGCCCTGCGTCGCCCCCTGATCCGCGGCTACTCCTCCAACCAAACGGCCTCGAAGTGCATCTCGCGGGCCTGGTGACGTTCGTAGCCCAGCACCTCGGGCGCGTGATGCAGGTAGAGCCGGCGCCAGTAGGGCTGGATGATCACGCCGCTGTCGCGCAGGATCGTCTGGGCGCGGGCCATGATCTCGCGGCGCTTGTCGGCGTCGAAGGTGCCCAGCGCCTCCTCCAGCGCTGCGTCGAAGTCGGGGTCGCTGAAGCCGGTCTCGTTCCACGCCTCGCCGCTGCGGTAGGCCAGCGCCAGCACCTGCACGCCCAGCGGCCGGCCGCCCCAGTCGGTGGCCGAGAACGGGTACTCGGTCCACGCGTTCCAGAAGGTCGCCCCCGGGATCACCGTGCGCTCGACACTCAGCCCGGCTTGGCGGAGCTGGCCTGCCACTGCGTCCATCGTGTTGCGCTGGAAATCGCCGTCGATCGAGATCAGATCGAACACCGTATCGCGCTGGCCGGCTTCGTCGAGCAGCGCCAGCCCAGCATCGACATCGGTCGCGGCCGGGCCAAGGTCGGCGTACTCGGGATGCATCGGGCCGACATGGTGGTTCTCGGCTACCACGCCTTTGCCGTCGAGCCCCACGACCAGCACGGCGTCGTTGGACACGATGCTCTGGATCGCGCGGCGCACCCGCACGTCGTCGTAGGGTGCGGCGTTCACGTTCATGCGGCAGCAGATGGTCTGCGCGGTCTCTTTCTCGGCCCGAACCAGGTCCAGCCCGTCGAACTGGTCCAACAGGTCTGCGGGCGTCTCGTCGTTCACCTGCGCCTCGCCCGAGGTCAGCGCATTCAACATCGTCGCGGGGTCGGTGCCGTAGTCGGTGAACTCGATGGCGTCCAGATAGGCGCGCCCGCCCCACCAGCCTTCCTCGCGCCGCACCACACGCGCGGCGACGCCGACGTCGATGAACTCCAGCTCGAACGGCCCGGTGCCGACGGGGGCTTCGGCCAGCTGGCCGCCCATCGCCTCGAAATCCGGATGCACGGTCAGCGCGGTATAGTCCGACAGCGCCGGGATGATCGAGATATCGGGCCGCGGCAGGCGCAGCACCACGGTCTGCGCGTCCTCGACCTCGACCGCCCCGTCGGCAAGCTGGCGGGTGTCGGGATCGACCAGCGCGCTCAGCGCGGTGGCCATCGAGTTGCCCTCGACCGTGGCGTCGCACCAGCGGGCGAAATTGGCGGCCACATGCTCGGCGGTGAAGACGTCGCCGTTGGACCAGGTCACGCCCTCTCGGACCGTCAGCCGATAGGTCTGCGCGTCCTCGGACACCTCCCAGCCGGCCAGAAGCCGGCCCTCGAAGGTGAAGTCGGGGCGCCAGCGCACCAGCGGCTCGCAGAACTGGCGCGCGACGTTCGCCATCTCGGGCCAGTCAAAGGTACGCGGATCGCCGAGCGCCTTGATGATCATGCCGACGCGCAGCACGCCGCCTTCGACGGGCGTGCCCTGGGCCCGCGCCGGGGCGGGCAGGCCCAGCATCGCATAGGCGCCGGCGGCCGACGCGCCGAGGACCGATGCGGTGGCCAGAAACTCGCGCCGGTCCAGGCGCCGGGCGCGCGCGGCGTCGGCAAGGCGGGCGAGGGTGGCGGCGTGGGGGGTATCGCGACAGTCCATCGTGCTCTCCGGCATCGCGGGCCTTGGGGACGGCCCGTCGTACCAAGATTGCACAGGGTTTGCCGCCGGCGCAGCCGCTCTGCCGCGCGCCGCGGTCATTTTCTGGCGCTGGCGCCGCGGCGTTCAGCCGCCCCCGCCCCTGTCTGCGCGCCCCGGGACGCGGGTCGCGGCACGCATCAGGCGGCGAGGCGCCAGGGGCGGGCGAAGGTGCCCAGCACGGCCTGCACGGCCTCGGGGTCGGTCGAGGGTTCGAACAGCCGGACTTCGGCCACCATACCCAGCGTCTTGTCGTCGACCACCTCGACATCGGCGCCGATGCCGGCCTCGCGCAGCGCGGCCTCGTAGATGCGCACGATCGCGCGGCGGCGGAGGTCGGGCTTGAACACCTTGCCGACCGCGGTCTTGGGCAGATCGTCCAGCACCTCGACATGCTTGGGGATCGCCGCGCGCTCGGCGATGTGCGCCTTGGCGTGGGCGATCAGCTCGTCGACCGTCACCTGGGCGTCGGCGACCGTCTCGACATAGACGGCCGGCACTTCGCCCGAATGCGGGTCGGGCTGGCCGATGGCGCCGGCAAAGGCGACGGCGGGGTGGATGCACATCGCCTCTTCGATGATCGCAGGGTCGATGTTGTGACCGCCCCGGATGATCAGGTCCTTGGCGCGCCCCGTGATCCACAGATAGCCGTCGGCATCCAGCCGGCCGAGATCGCCCGTGCGCAGCCAGCCCGTCGTCGCATCCCCATCCGCGAACAGCGTGGCGTTCAGCGCCGCGTCGGCATAGCCGGGGAACACGGCGGGCGAGCGCAGGCAGATCTCGCCCACCTCGTCGACGCCGCATTCGCGCATGATGCCGCCCTGCCCGTCGCACTGCAGGATGCGCACTTGGGTATAGGGGATGGGCAGGCCGACCGAGCCGATCTTGGGCTCGCCGTCCGGCGGGTTGACCGACACCAGGCAGGTCGCCTCGGTCATGCCGTAGCCCTCCAGGATCTTGACGCCGGTCGCCTGTTCGAAGCGGCGGAACAGCTCGACCGGCATCGGCGCCGAGCCGCAGATCGCGTACTTGAGCGACGACACGTCGTGCGTGATCGGCCGTTGCATCAGGGCCGAGGCAGCGGTGGGCACCATCACCATAAAGGTGATTTTCCAGCGCTCGATCAGGGCCCAGAAATTGTCCATTACGCCGTCGCCGCGGTAGCCGGCTGGGGTGGGTAGGACCATGTGCGCGCCGCTCGCCAGCACCGTCATCAGCACCGGATAGGCCGCCAGCACGTGGAACAGCGGCAGCGGGCAGATCAGCGTGTCCGACCCCTCGATCAGCGCCATCGAGGGCAGGCGGCCGTTGTACACCATACCCGCCTGGGTGTGCTGCGCGATCTTTGGCCGCCCCGTGGTGCCGCCGGTGTGAAAGCGCGCGGCGATACGGTGCGCGTCGTCCGGCGGGGCAAAGCCCAGGGTGGGCGACTGACCGGCCCGTGCCTTGGCAAAGTCCAGCACCTGGGCGCTGTGCGCGATGTCCAGCTTGGGGCGCAGGAACGGGACGATCCACTTCAGCGGCGGCTTCAGGTAGCCGGCGAGATCGATCTCCAGCACGTGGGTCACGTTCGGCGCGGCCGCCACCGCGGCGTGCACGCGCTGGGCGATGTCGGTCTTGGGGAAGCTCTTGAGCGTCACGACGACGCGCGCGCCCGTCTCGCGCAGGAGGCCCGCGAGCTGGCCCTCCTCGAGCAGCGGGTTCACCGGGCAGACGACGCCGGCGGTCATGCCGCCCAGCAGCACCATCACCGTCTCCAGCGCGTTGGGCAGCACATAGGCCACCGCGTCTTGGGGCCCGACGCCGATGCTGCGCATCAGGTTGGCGGTGCGATTTACCTCGGCGAGCAGCGTGGCGAAATCCAGCGTCTGGGCCGGGCTGTCGGCCTTGCCCTGCAGCTGGAAGCTGACGGCCGGCGCATCGGGCGTGCGTGCCGCGGTGGCCGCCAGCATGGCGTGCGGGCTGGTGTCGCCGTAGCGCTCGGTCAGCGGCACCGCCTCGATCTGGCGGTTGTCCTCGATCGTCGCCCAGTGAAAGCGCCCACCAGCGCCCGCCATCCCGTCGTCAGCCATGGTGTCCTCCCCGCGTCGCGCACCCGATGTTTCGTTTCGGGCCATGCTGAGCCGCTTCTGCGACTTTGGTTGTCGGGACAAGTTTGCCAAGGTCAGCCCGCACACAAGCCCCGGCGCGCGTGTTTCGGCGAAAACTTAACGCTTACGTAACGTCCATCGGCGCGCGGGACCCTCTGGCGGGCGGCTTGCCTGCGCCCGCGCCAGGCGGCAGGGTCGCCGCCATGTCGACCCGCCAAGGCGAACGCCTGTTGATCTGTTGCTACTGCGGCGCCCGCTCGATCCTGCCGGCCAAGGGCGCACGGCGGCTGGTCTGCCTGGGCTGCGGCGCGCCGATCCGCCAGATCGCGCCGCTGGCGCCCGGGCCGGGGCGCAAGACCAAGCCGGGCAAGCGCGGCAAGCGCCCCGCCGTGCCGCACGCCGCCGACCGGCCGGACCATATCCGCAACGCCGACCGCCCGGCCCGGCGCAAAAAGGGCAAGCGGCGCAAGACCGGGTTCACGCGGCTGTGGGACACGCTGGAGGATCTGGTCGAGGACACCCTGGAGGAAGCGGTCGACCTGTTCGACTGATCGCCGGGCCGGTGCGCGATCCGACCGGCCGAGCGGGCGCCCGGCCCGTCGCCGCGATGCTCGATCCTGTTGGTCGGGGACAGGCACCGCGGCGGCCGCAAAGCGCCTGGCGCGGGCTGCGCAAAGCGGCGACGGCGCATTTTCACGCGATCCGAGGGTGGCGCGCCGGCCCGAGGAGAAGCCGCTGCGCAGTCGCTTGCCGCGATCCTGCGCCAGGCCCGCCACCCCACCCGCGCACCGCACAACCACGCATGGGCGCGCATGGGCGCTTCTGGGCCGGTTGGGGGCGCTGGCGGGGCCCGTGTGGTCGGGGCTTACTCGGCGGCGATGCCTTCGGTGAATTGCAAGCGTGCGAGGCGGGCGTAGAGACCGCCGCGCGCCACCAGTTCGTCGTGGGTGCCCTCGTCGACCAGGCGGCCGTCTTCCAGCACCAGAATACGGTCGGCGCGCTTGACCGTCGCCAGACGGTGCGCGATCGCCAGCGTGGTGCGCTCGGCCGATAGCCGCTCGACGGCCTGCTGCACGGCCTGCTCGCTCTCGGCGTCCAGCGCCGAGGTTGCCTCGTCCAACAGCAGCACCGGCGCGTCGCGCAGGATCGCACGGGCGATGGCGATGCGCTGCTTCTGGCCGCCCGACAGCAGCACCCCGCGCTCGCCCAGCCAGGCCCCGTAGCCGCCCGGCAGGCGGGAGACGAAATCGTGGGCGGCCGCGGCACGGGCGGCGGCCTCGACCTCGGCGTCGCTGGCGTCGGGCCGGCCGAAGCGGATGTTGGCGCGCACCGTGTCGGCAAAGATCACCGGCTCCTGGGGCACCAGCGCGAACTGCCCGCGCAGATCCGACAGCGCCAGGTCGCGCACCGGCCGACCGTCCAGCAGGATCCGGCCCGCATCGGCGTCGTAAAAGCGCAGCAGAAGCTGCAGCACGGTGCTCTTGCCAGCGCCCGAGGGACCGACGATGGCCACCGTCTCGCCCGGCTGCACGGTAAAGGACAGCCGGTCGAGCGCCGCTGTCCCGGGCCGGCTGGGATAGGCGAAGGCGACGTTCTCGAACGCGATGGCGCCCTTGGCGCTGCGCGGCCGACCGGCGGGCTTGACGGCATCCTCGACGGGCGAGGTCATGGTCAACAGTTCGACCAGCCGCTCGGTCGCGCCGGCAGCGCGCTGCAGCTCGCCCCAGACTTCGGAAAGCGAGCCCACCGCGCCGGCGGTGAACACGGCGAACAGCACGAACTGGGCCATCTGACCGGGGCTCATCGTGCCCTCGACCACGTCGCGCGCGCCGATCCAGATCACACCCACCACGCCCGCGAAGACGAAGAAGATGACCAGCACGGTCAGCCAGGCGCGGGCGATCAGGCGCTGGCGCGCGGTGCGGAACGAGTCCTCGACCCGGTCGTCGAACACGCGCTCGGCCACCGGCTCGTAGGTATTGGCCTGCACCGCCTGGGCGGCTTGCAGCATCTCGCCGGCATGGGCGGCGGCCTCGGCCACCCGGTCCTGGCTGAGGCGCGAGAGGCGACGCACCCGGCGGCCGAGAAACAGGATCGGGAACACGATGGCGGGCACGATCAGCAGCGTCAGCGCCGTCAGCTTGGGCGAGGTGACGAGCAGGGCGACGATGCCGCCGACCAGCAGCAGCACGTTGCGCAGCGCAACCGAGACCGTGGCGCCCACCACCGTCTGGATCACCGCGGTGTCGGTGGTCAGGCGCGTCAGCACCTCTGCGGTCATAATGCGCTCGTAGAACGCGGGCGACATGCGCATCACGTGGTCGAAGACGGCTTTGCGGATGTCGGCAATGACCCGCTCGCCGAGCCAGGAGACCAGGTAAAAGCGCATCGCGGTGGCGACCGCGAGGGCGGCGGCGACCGCGAGGAGGGCGCCGAAGTAATTGTCCACCAGGCCGTAGTCGCCGTCCATGATCTCGTCGATCACCCGGCCGGACGCGACGGGGACGGCGAGCGTGAAGCCGGCGGCCAGGACGAGGGCCACGGAGATCGAGACGATGCGCCAGCGGTAGGGGGCGAGGAACGGCAGAAGGCCCCGCAGCGGCGACAACCTGACCGATTTGGGCCGATCGGCCGGGTTCGCGGTGTCGGACCCGGAAGCGGGCGCGTCCGACGGGGAAGCCGGCGCGGGCGCACCCGACGGGGAACCGATCGCGGTGGCGCCCGACCCGGGAGCGGGCGCTGGGGCGCCCGACCCGGAAGCGGGCGC
>JBCCMW010000130.1:0-10071 GCA_039026175.1 Pseudomonadota bacterium | reverse complement strand
GCGCGGTTGACGGGGCTCGAACCCGCGACCCCCGGCGTGACAGGCCGGTACTCTAACCAACTGAGCTACAACCGCAGAGGCACGCTCCGTCGCGTCGGCGGGTGATAGGCCAGCGCCGGCGCGCGCGTCAAGCGCCAGATGCGAGGGCGCGCGCGCGATCCCGCGGCGCGCCGAGAGGCCCCGCGACGGAGCGGCGGTGACCTAGCGTTATGGTAGAGTGCGGCCGGCGGATGCAGCCTGGGGTTGCCCTTGGCACCACCGCCGCAGGACCTGCAGCAGCGGCAAGGAGCGCGGCAATGACGCCACCCACCCTCAGACGCGGCGACGTCGGTCCACTGGTGCGCCGCCTGCAGTTTGCGCTGATCATGGCGGCCGAGAGCGATACCCACGACTGCCTGGGCCGTCCCTTTCCACAGGGCAAGGTACTGGAGACCGACGCGAAATTCGGCCCGGTGACGCGCCAGGCGGTGGTGGCCTTCCAAACCCAGGAGCGCCAGCGCCACGGCAACTTCGACATCGACGCCATCGTGGGTCCGCAGACCTGGACGGCGCTCGGCTTCGGCAACTACACGCCCGCGATGGGCCCGCTGCCGGCGAACGCGGTTCCGGGCGCAGCCGGGGGCGAAAGCACGGCGAACAACGCGTCGGGCGGCGCCGGCGACCTTGCCAACGCGCCCCGTCCTGCGGGCCGTCCTGCGGGCCGTCCTGCGGGCCGGCCGCCGGGCGAGCCCAACGGTGCGGGGCGCCGCGCGGGCTATGTCGCGCCGCCGGCCGGCTGTCTGATGCCGAACTGGATGCGCACGGCGTGGGCCGAGCACGACCGGGGCGTGCAGGAGTATGCCAACGGCACCAACCCGCGCATCCGCATGTACCTGGAGACAGCGCCGAGACTGGGCCGGATCGCCATCACCGGCGAAGTCACCAATCGCCTTCGCGAGGCTGGCGGAGAGGCCGAGGTGGCGGCCTCGCGCGGGCTGATGCTGGACGACGTGGACGAGACCGCCTGGTGCGGCTGCTTCGTCAGCTGGTGCCTGATCCAGAACGGCCTGCCGCGCCAGCACCGGGGCGAGGGCGCCGGCATGTGGCGCCGCTACGGCCGGCGCCGCCACCGCAACCGCGCCAACGCGCAGTACGGCGCGATCTGCGTGATCAAGCACCCCGAGGGCGGCTTTCACGTCGGCTTCTTCGTGCGCAGCCTGCGCAACGGCGTGCGGCTGCTGGGTGGGAACCAGGGCAACCGGGTGAGCGTGCGGGACTACACCAACAAGGCCGGCTACTGGTTTGCCTGGCCGCAGGCGGCGCCCGACTACCGCGAAACCGCCCACTGAGGGTCGTGCCGCGCGTCGCCGGGCCCGTGTTCACGCTCGCTCTGGCACCTGCATCCACGGCATCCACGGCCGCACGCGTGCCAACGACCGCGCCTGCGTCGACGCCTGCGGGCGCCCGCCCCTGCATCGACGCCTGTGGGCGCCCGCTCCCGCCCGCGCCTGCGTCGACGCCTGTGGGCGCCCGCGCCCGCCCGCGCCTGCGTCGACGCCTGTGGGCGCCCGCTCCCGCCCGCGCCTGCGTCGACGCCTGTGGGCGCCCGCGCCCACCCGCGTCAGTGTTGGCAAAAAAGAGCGACGATCGGCTGAACGCGTCGGTCGCAGCTTGGCACCCTTCCGACCCCGAGCGCCCGGCGCGTCGGTCGCAGCTTGGCACCGATCCGCGCCGAGCGCCCGGCGCGTCAGTCGCGGCTTGGCACCGATCCGACCCCGAGCGCCCCGGCGCGTCGGTCGCAGCTTGGCACCCTTCCGACCCCGAGCGCCCGGCGGGACGGTCGGCGCGACCGGGCCGCAGGGCGCGGCGGGGTCAGAGGCGCATGGGCAGCACGGTGCCGAGCGCCATCGCGACGGCCGCCTGCACTGGATCGATCACCGGCAGGCCGAGCGATGCCTCCAGCGGGGCGCGGTGGCGGGCCATGCCGGCGCAGCCCAGCACCAGCGCCTCGGCCCCGTCGGCGATCAGCAGGCCGCCGACCTCGACCAGGCGCTCGAAGGTGCGCGCGCCCCGGGCGGTTTCGTCGACGCTCATGTCCAGCGCGCGCTCGCCGGCCAGCCGGTCCAGCACGCCCATGCGCCGCATCGCCCGGCGGTGGCGCCGGATCGACGGCTCGGCAATGGCGATCACGCCGAACCGGTCCGCCCGGGCCAGCGCCGTCGCCACGCCCGATTCCTGGATCCCGAACACCGGCGCGGCCGAGACCGAGCGGCAGGCGTCGAGCCCGGGGTCCGAGTAGCAGGCGATGATGTGGGCACTCGCCTCGGGCCGGGCCTCGACCAGCCGGACCAGCGGCATCACGACCCGGTCGCTGTCGACTTGGCTTTGGATGCCGAACGGGCCCTCGGCCAGGGTCAGGCATTCGATGGCGGGCAGGCCGGGCGCGCGGAACGGGGCCAGGGCCCTGTCCAGCCCATCGGTCACCGCCTGGTTCGAGTTGGGGTTGATCACCAGGATCGGGCCCAGATCGGCGGCCACAGGGGCGTGCGCGGCTGGGTCGGCGGACTGGTCGTTCATGGGGCGATCTCCGCGCCGAAGTTGGTCGCAGGGTCGAGCTCGGGCACCGCGGTGCCGGGCACGCCGGTCATGTCCGCGGGCGCGCGGGCGACGTACCGCCCGTGGCCGGGGCGGCCGACGACCCGGCCGCCACGCACCACCGCCGTGCCGCGGCAGAACACGTCCACGGGCCAGCCGGTCAGGGTCCAGCCCTCGTACGGGGTATAGTCCATCGCGTCCTGCTGATCCGCCGCCGTCACGGTGCGGGTCAACGTGGGGTCCCAGATGGCGATGTCGGCGTCCTTGCCGACCGCGATGCTGCCCTTCTGCGTAAGCCCGTAGAGCCGGGCGGCGTTGCCGGCGGCGAAGGCGGCGAATTGGGGCAGCGTCAGGCGCCCCTGGCCCACGCCCTCGCTGAACAGCAACGGCAGGCGGAGCGCGATGCCGGGCATCCCGTTGGCGATGCGCTTGAAGCTGGCGTCCGGCCCGTTCGCCAGCTTGCCCGTCGCATCGTAGCGGTAGGGCGCGTGGTCCGAGTGCCAGAGCGTGAAGGTCCCCGTCTGCAGGTGCCGCCACAGCGCCGTCTGCGTGGCCGCGTCCCGCACGGGGGGCGAGCACATGAATTTGGCGCCCTCCATGCCGGGGCGGTCCAGCGCCTCGCGGCCGAGGAAGAAATACTGGGGGCAGGTCTCGCCGAAGATCTTGGCGCCCTCGGCCCGGGCGGCGCGCACCAATTCGGCGCCGGGTTCGGTGGAGACGTGGACGATCACCAGCGGCGTGTCGACGAGGCGGGCCAGGCAGATGGCGCGGTGGATCGCCTCGACCTCGGCCAGCGCGGGGTGCGAGGGCGCGTGGTAGCGCGGTGCCGCGTGCCCCGCAGCCAGCAGCCGCTCGGACATCCAGTCGATCCTCGCGTTGTTTTCGGCGTGCACCATGGTGACGGCGCCGTGGGTCTTGGCCACCGTCAGGATGTCCAGGAACTGGCGGTCGTCGATCTTCATCAGGTCGTAGGTGACGAAGACCTTGAAGCTGGTCACGCCGCGGGCAAAGGCGGCGGGCAGCTCCTCGGCCAGCGCGCGCCGGTCGGGGTTGGCGACGATCAGGTGGTAGCCGTAGTCGATGTAGGACCGGCCCTGGGCGCGGCTGTCGTAGAGATCCAGCGTCTCGGTCACGCCCATCTGGCGGTGCTGGGCGGCGAAGGGGACGAAGCAGCTGTTGCCCCCCACGGCGGCCGACCGGCTGCCGGTTTCGTAATCGTCGGCCGTCATAATGCCCGAGGCGCTTTCCTGGGCGATATGGCAGTGCGCCTCGATCCCGCCGGGCAGGACCAGCTTGCCGCTGGCGTCCACGGTCTGGGGTGCCTCCAGCCGCTCGGCCAGAACGGCGATGCGGCCGTCGCGGATGCCGACGTCGGCCCGGACCACGTCGTCGCCGGTGACGACGCGGCCGCCTTGGATGACCAGGTCCAGGGTCATTCCGCGGCCCTGGGGCGCGGGGCGGGGATCGGCATGGGCGCGATCTCTTCCAGCCGGGCGTAGCGGGTGCCGAACAGGCGGGCCAGCGGCATGTCCCCCTGCCAGTCGACGTACAGCGTGTCCGGGTCGATCAGCCCCTCGCGCGCCTCCATCGCCAGGGCATCGCCGATCACCAGCTCGCGGTCGCCGGTGAAGGCCAGGCACGTCATCATCCGGCACTCCAGCGCCACGGGGGCTGCGTCCAGCCGCGGAGGGGCCACCAGGGTCGAGGGCGCGAGGTCCAGGCCCACCGCCTCGGGCTCGCCCCGCTCGGGCGGATAGGCGGCCGCGGTCTCCACCATCTCGGCCGCCAGGGACGGCGTCAGGATGTTCACCACGAACTCGCCGGTGCGGCGGATGTTGGCCAGCGTGTCCTTGGGCGTGCCGTCGGCGCGGTGCTGGACGCCCAGCACGATCAGCGCCGGCTTCTCGCCGAACACGTTGAAGAACGAATACGGGGCGGCATTGACCACGCCCGAGGGGCCGACCGTGGTGACCCACGCGATGGGCCGCGGGATCACCACCGCGGTCAGCAGCTTGTAGCAGGATTTCGGGTCCAGCGAGCCGAAGTCGACGCGCATTACGCGGGCTCCCCGCTGGGCAGGATCACGCCGGTTTGGGCGGCGATGGTGCCGTAATGCTCGGGCCGGCGGTGGCGCTTGAAGTCGAAGATGGTGGCCTTGCCAAAGGCGGTGGCGTCCATGTCGCAGGCGTGGACGATCAGCTCGTCGCCCTCGCCCGCCGCCTTGGCCACCACAAAGCCATTCGGATCGACGATCACCGAGCCGCCGATCAGCGGGTGGCCGTCCTCCTCGCCCGCCTTGGCGATGCCCACCACCCAGGCCGCGTTCTGGTACGCGCCCGAGGTCATCGACAGCTCCGAGTGATAGAGCCGCTTCTCCAGCCCCTCGTCGCCCATCTGACTGTTCACCGACGGGGTGTTATAGCCCAGCAGGATCAGCTCGACCCCCTGCAGCCCCATCACGCGGTACGCCTCGGGCCAGCGGCGGTCGTTGCAGATCATCATGCCCATCCAGGCGTCCATGTTCCCCCAGACGGGCCAGCCCAGGTCGCCGGGCTCGAAGTACCGCTTCTCCAGGTGCTGGAAGGCGCGCTCGGTGTCGAATTCGGCGTGGCCAGGCAGGTGCACCTTGCGGTACTTGCCCACGATGGTGGCATCCCGGTCGGTCACGATGCAGGTGTTGAAGTGCCGCCCCTCGGGCGTGAGCTCGGCGTAGCCGAAGCTGATCGCGACCTGCAGCGCGGCCGCGCGGCGGAACAGCGGCTCGGTCGCGGGGTTCGGCATCGCGCGCTCGAACCAGCCATCGACCTCGGCCTGATCCTCCATGTACCAGCGCGGGAAAAAGGTGGTGAGCGCCAGTTCGGGGAACACGACCAGCGTGCAGCCCTGGCGCGCCGCGTCCTCGAGCAGGGCGATCATGCGGGCCACCACCGCCTCGCGCCCATCTGCGCGCTGGATGGGGCCAAGCTGCGCGCCCCCGATCACGATCTCCCGCATGGGCTCCTCTCCCGTATTGCCTCTGGTGGCTGGCGTCAGGATGCGACGCGTCGTTCGAACCGGCTGACGAGGCGGACGACTGGCCACAGGATGGCCAGATATACGAGGGCTGCAAGCACGATGGGCGAGGTGTTGTAGGTCACCGACCGCGCCAGCTGCGCCTCGTGCAGCATCTCGGACAGCGAGACGACCGAGGCGAGCGAGGTCAGCTTGACCACCTCGACCGTGTTCGAGACCAGGTCCGGCAGCACGTTGCGCACCGCCTGGGGCAGCACAACGTAGGCCATCGCCTGGCCGTGGCCGAGCCCGGTGGAGCGCGCGGCCTCGACCTGCCCCGCCGCGACCGAGCCGATGCCCGCGCGGAAGATCTCGCCGTAGTAGGCCGAGTTGTTGAGCAGGAAGGCCAGCGCCACGGCGGCGAACGGGTCCAGCCGCACGCCCGCGAACGGCAGGCCCGAATAGACGAAGATCAACAGCACCAGCGGCGGCACGGCGCGGAAAAAATCGATCAGCGCGATCGTCGGCCAGGCGATCCAGCGCCGCGACGACAGCGCCGCGAGCGCCGTGACCAGCCCCCCGGCCAGCCCCGCGGGCACCACGACCAGGCAGAGCAGCAGCGTCATGCCGAGACCCGACAGGATGGTCGGCCAGGCCGCGGCCATAATCTCCAGGTTGAAGAACTGCTCGGCCAGGCCCTGCATCAAGTGCGCCTTGCCGCAAAGCGCGCTTCCAGCCAGCGCGAGGCGACGACCAGCGGCAGGAAGATCACGACATACGCCACCGCCGCCAGCAGCAGCGGCGAGGCGTTGCCCGAGAACGACTGCGCCGTCGTCGCCTGGTTCAGGATGTCGGACACGCCGATCACGGTGCCAAGCGCCGTCATCTTGGTGATGGCGATGGCACGGTTGGTCAGCGGCGGCAGCGCTAGCCGCACGGCCTGGGGCAGCACCACATAGGCCAGCGTGGCGGGACGGCCGAGCCCGGTGGAGCGCGCGGCCTCCCACTGCCCGCGCGAGACCGAGGTTATGGCGGCCCAGAAGATCTCCTCGGCGAAGGCCGCCAGCACCAGGGTCAGCACCGCGAACAGCACCATGAAGGACGACAGGAACACCCCGACCGAGGGCAGGCCGAAATAGGCGATCAGGATCAGCACCAGCGGCGGCAGCGCACGGAACACGTCGGCGAAGGCGACGATGGCCAGCCGCGCGGCCATCGGGCCCAGCGCCCTGGCCGAGGCCAGCGCCAGGCCCAGCCCCGTGCCCGCCAGCACGATCAGCACCGACAGCGCCAGGGTGACGCCCGCGCCTTCGAGGATCGAGGGCGCGTACTTGGCCAGCACCTCGGCATTCAGGAAGGCGTTCGAGAAATTGCCCATCAGGCGACCCGGGCCAGGAAGCTCTGCAGCCGCTCGGCCCGCGGCGCGCCGAACAGCGCCTGGGGGGCGCCCTGCTCGACGATCCGGCCCTCGTCCATGAACACCACGCGGTCGGCGGCCTCGCGCGCAAAGCGCATCTCGTGGCTGACCACGATCATGGTCATGCCGCTGGCCTTGAGCTCGCCCATCACGGCCAGGACCTCGCCCACCAGTTCGGGGTCCAGCGCCGAGGTCGGTTCGTCGAACAGCATCACCCGCGGCTCCAGCGCCATGGCGCGGGCGATGGCGACACGCTGCTGCTGGCCGCCCGACAGCTCGGCCGGGCGGTGGCGGGCCCGGTCGGCCAGGCCCACCCGCTCGAGCGCCGCCATGCCGCGTGCGCGCGCCTCCTCACGGCCGAGGCGCAGCACTTTGCGCAGCGCCAGCGTGACGTTCCCCAGCGCGTCCAGGTGGGGGTAGAGGTTGAAGGCCTGGAACACCATGCCGATGCGCCGGCGCGCGGCGTCCAGGTCGACGCCGGGGGCGGCGATGTCCCGCCCCTCCAGCACCACCGCACCGCCGTCGGGCCGCTCCAGCAGGTTGCAGCAGCGCAAGAGCGTGGACTTGCCCGAACCGGAGGGGCCGATCACGAACACCAGTTCGCGCTCGGCCACGGCCAGGTCCACGCCCTTCAGCGCCTCGAACGTGCCGAAGCGCTTGGCGATGCCGCGCAGTTCCAGGATCGGCGCCACGGCCGTCCCTCCGCTGGGGTCGGCTCAGCAGCCCGGCGCGCGGTCGTCGCTGACGTACCCCTCGAACTCGGGCTGGCCCCAGCCGGCGACGGGGGTGACAGCCGCCGAACCCGCGGGCGCGGGCGTGCCGAACCACTTTTCGTGCAGCGCGGCGATGGTGCCGTCTTCCTTCATGCACTCGATCACCGCCTCGACGGTGCGGCGCAGCGCGTCGTCGCCCTTGCGGAACGGCATGCCCCAGACCTTGCCGGTCGAGAACAGGTAGCTGAGCTTGATCGCGGGGTTCTTGGACACGGCGAAGGCGCTGACGGTGTTGCCGGCGACGTTGGCAAAGGCCCGGCCCGACATCACGGCCTGCACGGCGTCGGTGTTGGTGCCGTAGCTTTCGACCGTCCAGCCGATCTCCTCCTCCAGCTCGCGCGCCCAGCTGTCGTAGGCCGAGCCCTTGTTGACCGCGATCACCTTGCCCTCGAACCCGGCGAGGTCGGTGATGTCGGGGGCGTCGGCGCGCACGACGAACTGGAAATCGGTGTTGAGATAGCCTTCGGTGAACAGCAGGTTGCCCGCGCGTTCCTCGGTGATGGTGGTGGGGGCCACGACGAAGTCGTAGGTGCCGGCCTCCAGCCCCGGCAGGATGCCGGACCACTGGGTGGCGATGATCTCCATCTCCACGCCCAGCCGCTCGCCGATGATTGTCGCGAGGTCCACGTTGAAGCCCTCGACACCGCCGCCCAGCTTGGGCATGGCGTGGGGCGCGAAGGTGCCGTCCAGCGCCACGACGTACTTGTCCTTGAGCTCGGCATGGGCCGGGGCGGCCAGGGCGGCCACGGCGGCGGCACCTGCGCCCAGGGCGGCGATAATCGTGGGGATGCGCATCGTTCTCTCCTGTCTGTCCTGTTGCTGTGCCCAAATGCGCGGCGGGGCTGCCTTCTGGCTGGGCAGTGCCCCGTCGCCCGGGCGGGGCCGCGCTGGGGTCAGCGGAAGGGGGGCAGGCTCTGGGGCGAGAGCGTATCGACATCGCGCCCTGCCCAGTCACCCGAGCCCATGCCCGCCCACATGGCCTCGGCTGCGTCCTGCAACCGCCGTGCCACCGCGGCTTCGTCCAGGCCCGGGACCTTGCCGCCCTCGACCACGACGCGGCCGTTGACGATGACGGTGTCGATGTCGGTGTGGGCGGCGTTGAACACGATGTTTTTGAGCGGGTCGCGCAGGGGCGTCATGGTGAGGCTCGCGCCCTTCCACAGGATCAGGTCGGCTTTGGCGCCGGGCGCGATGCGGCCCAGGTCGTCGCGGCCCAGCGCTTTTGCCCCGCCCAGGGTCGCGCTCTCGAACACGTCGGCGGCGGTCGCGACCTCGGTCCGGCGGTCGACCATCTTGCTGACGACGGCGGTCCAGCGCATCGCCTCGACCATGCTCTGGGGGCAGGTGTCGGTGGCGATGGTCATGTTTACGCCGCGGGCGCGGTAGCGGGCGTAGCTCTCCATCGCGATGCCGCGGCGGCAGAACACCCACACCGCGTGCGCGACGTTGGTGCCCGTGTCGGCTAGGATGCCGATATCGTCGGACCCCGCAAAGTTGGCCCACGTCCCCTCGCCCGGGATGATGGCGTGGCCCATGATCAGCCCGGGGCCCAGGAACCCGATGTCGCGCAGCCATTCGATGGGCGTGATCCCGGTGCGCCGCGCCATCTCCTGAAACTCGTTCACCGACTGGGCGGCGTGCAGCGCGTAGGGCACGCCCAAATCCTCGGCCGCCGCGCGCGAACGTTTCAGCATCGCCTCGGTCACGGTGTCGATCTGCATCGGCGTGATAAAGGTGCGGATCAGGTCGCCGTGGGTGCGCTCGTGCGTCTCGCAGAACGCGACGCTGCGCTCGAACGCCTCGCGGCCCTCGTCCTCGAACCACTGGTACTTCACCGTCTTGCCGTCGTCGGTGTACCAGCGGCCCGAGCGGAAGCCCTGGCCTACATAGGCGCGCAGGCCGTGGCGCACGCACGCCTCGATCGTGCGCTCGCCGTGGATGCCGATCTCCATGATCGTGGTGGTGCCGGTGGTCAGCAGTTCGGGCACCGAGAAATCGATACAGGCTGGCGGGCCCTCGGGGCTCATCGCCCGTTCGCGCGCGGGCAGGAACTCGAACAGGCCCGACAGGTAGAACTGCCGCGGACCGCGGTCCTCGACGAAGCTCTTGTCCAGCGGGCTTCCGGCGATGTGGGCGTGGGTGTTGATCAGCCCCGGGGTCACGACGCCGGGCCAGGCGATCGTCTCGTCGGCCGGGCCGTCGTAGCTGGGGCCCACGTGCAGGATGCTGTCGCCCTCGGTCACCAGGCAGCCGTCCTTCAGGTGCACGTGCCGCCCGTCCTGGCAGGCGACGATGTGGGCGGCACGGATCAGTCGG
>JBCCMW010000129.1:0-10222 GCA_039026175.1 Pseudomonadota bacterium | reverse complement strand
GGTCACTGAGAGCGCGGGCCACCGAGAGCGCGGGCCACCGAGAGCGCGGGCCACCGAGAGCGCGGGCCACCGAGAGCGCGGGCCACCGAGAGCGCCGGCCACCGAGCGCGCCGGACACCGATTGCCGCCGGTCACCGATTGCGCCGGTCACCGATTGCGCCGGTCACTGAGCGCCGGTGACTGAGAGCGCCAGTCGTTGAGAGCGCGGTGCACCCATAGCGCGAGCCGCCGTGAACTGATCGCCGCCGGCCCCGGGCATCGGCAGGCTCGGATAGCCGGACCTCGGTTCTGCCGCGCCGCGGGCGGGGGTCTGGGTGGCGGCGATCAGGGTCTCAGGGGCGCTCGCGGCTCAGCTTTTCGATCTGGCTCTGCATCTCGCGCAGTTGGCGCTGCAGGCTGTCGAGATCGCTGTCCGATGCCGCGCCCGACCCCGAACCGGGTGCCGAACCTGCCGCTCCCGGCTGGGCCGGGTCGCCCGCCGCCGCGCTGCCGTTGGTTGCCTCGGCCGCCGCTGGCTCGCCCGCCGCCCCGTTGGGCTTGGCACCCGCCAACGGGCCGCCGCGCCCGGCCGCAAACGGGAAGTACATGCGCATGGCCTGCTCGAACAGCTCCATGTTCGACCGGGTCAGCGCCTCGAAGTTCTGCATCGCAGGGTTCGAGGCGAAGGCCGTGCGCATCTGCTCCTGGTTTCGCGCAAACGCGTTCATCGACGCGTCCAGATACGACGGCACCACAGACTGCAGCGTGTCGCCGTACAACCGGATCAACTGACGCAGAAAGTTGGTCGGCAGCATCTGCTGCCCCTTGGCCTCTTCCTCGAAGATGATTTGCGTCAGGACCGAGCGGGTAATCTCTTCGCCCGTCTTAGCGTCGAATACGGCAAAGTCCTCGCCGCCCCGCACCATCTTGGCAAGGTCTTCCAAAGTGACATAGGTGCTGCGAGCAGTATTGTAGAGACGACGGTTGGCGTATTTCTTGATAACGACGCGACTAGCCGAAGTATCTCCGGCAGCGTTCGCGCGGCGGCCAGGCTTCTTGACGTCCGCCATATCGGTGTCCTCCCAGCACAGGCTCGATGCTTTTCGAAACTGTGGCATTAGCGGTCGATAAGGGCAACATCTGAGTCCCGATGAAACAACTACTTCAAGGGCTTGCGAAAGGTCCCGACCGTCTTGGGACAGCTCGCGGAGGGTCCTGGCAAGTACCGACGGCCGCTTCTGCGATCGGCCGAGCGAGCCTGGCGGCTGGGCCGGCGTCGCGGTGTGCCGGCAAGGTCCGCCACGGGCCGGCGATGGTCCCCGCGGTGGGGGCCGTTGGTGGGGGGTGGAAGGGCTGTAGGGTTCCGATACGGTCGCCCTGCCCGTCGGCGTTCCGCCGTCCGCGACAGTCAGCCGCCCGCGACCCCGTCACGGCCGGCCCCGCCCATGGCCGGCTTGGCCGGCGCCCGCGTCCGGGCACAGCCCGCGGCGACCTCGAGAGCCCGCCGATCCCGCCGGCGAGGAGGAGAACCATGACCAACGTCGTTATTGCATCGGCCGCCCGCACCCCCGTGGGCTCGTTCAACGGCGCCTTCGCCTCGGTACCCGCCCACGATCTGGGCGCGACCGCGATCAAGGCCGCGCTGGAGCGCGCCGGCGTTGCGGCCGAGGATGTCTCGGAGACCATCCTCGGCCAGGTGTTGACGGCGGCACAGGGGCAGAACCCGGCGCGCCAGGCGCATATCAACGCGGGCCTGCCCATCGAGAGCGCGGCCTGGGGCATCAACCAGGTCTGCGGCTCGGGCCTGCGCGCGGTCGCCATCGGCGCACAGCACATCGCGCTGGGCGATGCGGGTGTCGTCGTGGCGGGCGGTCAGGAGAGCATGAGCCTGTCGCCCCACGCTGCCCACCTGCGTGCGGGCCAGAAGATGGGGGATCTCAAGTTCATCGATACGATGATCCGCGACGGGCTGTGGGACGCGTTCAACGGCTATCACATGGGCACGACGGCCGAGAACGTGGCCGAGCAGTGGCAGATCACGCGCGACCAGCAGGACCAGTTTGCGCTGGCCTCGCAGAACAAGGCCGAGGCCGCCCAGAAGGCCGGCAAGTTCGCCAACGAAATCGCGCCCGTCACCGTCAAGACCCGCAAGGGCGACGTGGTGACCGAGCATGACGAGTACATCCGCCACGGCGCCACCATCGAGGGGATGCAGAAGCTGCGCCCGGCCTTCGACAGGGAGGGGACGGTGACGGCGGGTAACGCCTCGGGCCTGAACGACGGGGCGGCGGTCACGGTGCTGATGTCGGCCGAGGAGGCCGAGCGCCGCGGCGTCGAGCCGATGGCCCGGATCGCCAGCTATGCCACCGCCGGCGTGGACCCCAAGATCATGGGCACCGGTCCGATCCCGGCCTCGCGCCGGGCGCTGGAGAAGGCGGGCTGGAAGGTCGAGGACCTGGATCTGGTCGAGGCGAACGAGGCCTTTGCGGCCCAAGCCTGTGCGGTCAACAAAGACATGGGCTGGGACCCGGCGATCGTGAACGTGAACGGCGGCGCCATCGCCATCGGCCACCCGATCGGCGCCTCGGGCTGCCGGGTGTTGAACACGCTGCTGTTCGAGATGCAGCGCCGGGGCGCCAAGAAGGGCCTGGCGACGCTGTGCATCGGCGGCGGCATGGGCGTCGCGCTCTGCGTCGAGCGTCCCTGAAGCGGTGACCGGGCGGGCCGGCGTCCGCCGCGGCGGCGCCCTCCCGCCCAGCCCAGCGTCACCGGTCGTGCCCGGGCATCCGCGGCGCGCAACGGCGCATCCCTGAACACGCCCGGTGCCGATTGAGGTGGATCATGGTCCCCCGCCGGCCCCGGGTCTAAGCGCGCGGGCGGCAGAACCCGCGCTCATCCCCGGGCGGCAAGCCCGACATCACAGGAACGGAGGAAATCCCATGGCACGCGTGGCACTGGTCACCGGCGGCAGCCGCGGCATCGGCGCGGCGATCTCGACGATGCTGAAGGCGGAGGGCTTCAGCGTGGCCGCCAATTACGCCGGCAACGACGAGGCTGCCTCGGCCTTTAGCGCCGAGACCGGCATCCCGACCTACAAGTTCTCGGTCGCCGACTACGACGCGGTTAAGGAGGGCGTGGCCAACATCGAGGGCGATCTGGGCCCGATCGACACGGTGGTCAACAACGCCGGCATCACCCGCGATGCGATGTTCCACCGCATGACGCCGGAACAGTGGAAAGAGGTGATCGACACCAACCTCAACGGCACCTTCAACGTCACCCACGCCTGCTGGGCCGGCATGCGCGAGCGCAAGTTCGGCCGCGTGGTGACGATTTCTTCGGTGAACGGGCAGAAGGGTCAGGCGGGTCAGGCGAACTATTCCGCCTCGAAGGCCGGCGATATCGGCTTTACCCGCGCGTTGGCGCAGGAGGGTGCGCGTGCCGGGATCACCGTCAACGTCGTGGCGCCCGGCTATATCGGCACCGACATGGTCCGCAAGATCGACGAGAAGGTGCTGAACGAGAAGATCATACCGCAGATCCCGGTGGGCCGGCTGGGCGAGCCCGAGGAGATCGCGCGCTGCGTGGCGTTCCTGTGTTCCGAAGGGGCCGGGTTCATCTCGGGCTCGACGATCTCGGCCAACGGCGCGCAGTTCTTCAGCTGACCGGGCGAGACGGGCGCGGGCGTCGGTCGCCCGGGCCTGGCGGCGTTGCCGCCTCGGCCCGCCCGCCCGCCGGCCCACGCCCCGGGTGCCATGGCGGGCGGTGCGGCGGTGGCACGCCCGCGCGGTGGGGCCGCACCGATCGATCAGCCGCACGTGTCAGGGCGCGGCCCGATTGGCAGGCGCCCCTTGGGGGCGCCGCCCGTTGCGTTGGGCGCCGCTCAGCCCCGTTCGTCGCTGAACCCCGTTCGTCGCGGAACCCCGGGCATCTCAGCCCCGGGCGTCGCTCAGCCCCGGGCGTCGCGGCGTGAGAGGGGGCGCGAGAGGGTGAGGCCCGCCACGATGTCGCGCAGGGTACGGCGGGCAGCGCCCAGCATCCGGGCAGCCTCGGCCGCGCGGAGGTCGCGGGCCCGCTCGGCATAGCGGCGGCGGGCGGCGGCGGTTAGGGCGGGCATGTCGGGCAGGGCGGGCATGTCGGGGCCTGCGGTCATTTCAAGATCCTTTCACTGAGTGCCGGGGCAGTGCCGGTCGAGGGCTAACCTGTGCCTTGCGATGCCGGAGCACAAACGAGTATTGTCACGCCCTCAGATAAGGAAATCTGAACTGTGCACGGTCGTCTGCCGCCCCTGACGGCACTGCGCGCCTTCGAGGCGGCGGCGCGCCATTTGTCCTTTGCCAAGGCGGCCGAGGAACTGCACGTGACGCCCGCCGCGCTGAGCTACCAGATCAAGGTGCTGGAGGAGCATCTGGAGACGCCGCTGTTCCGCCGGCTGAACCGCGCCGTCGCGCTGACCGAGGCGGGGCGCGTGCTGGCGCCGCGCGCTTCGGCCGGGTTTGCGGCGCTGACCGAGGGGGTGCGCGCGGTCGCGCGGCTGTCGGAGGGCGCCTCGCTGACCGTGACGGCGGGCCCGGCCTTCACGGCCAAGTGGCTGGCGCCGCGGTTCTTCCGCTTTGCCTCGATCCACCCCGAGATCGAGCTGCGCTTCGTCGCCTCGCTCAAGCTCATGGACTTCGACCGCGACGGGGTGGATGCCGCGATCCGCTTTGGCATGACCGAGCCGGAGGGGTTGTTTTCGGTCACTCTGATCGAGGAGTTCGTTGTGCCGGTCGCAGCGCCCGAGGTCGCGCAGCGCCTGACGACGCCCGAGGACGTGGCCCGCGCGCCGCTGTTCCACGACGACAGCGTGGCGCATCTGCTGCCGGCGCTGGGCTGGCCGGCCTGGTGCCGCGCGGCGGGGCTGGGCGAGCGGCCCGAGGCCGCGCGGGGGCCGCGGTTCTCGAACGCCGACCATGCGATCGACGGCGCGGCCGAGGGCGGTGGGCTGGCGCTGGCGCGCGGGTCGCTGGCCGAGCGTGACATTGCGGCAGGGCGGCTGGCGATCCCGGTGCCGCTGGGGCTGCGGCTGCCCGCGCAGTTTCGTTTCGTGTGCAAGCCGGGGGTCGAGACGGTGGAGCGGGTGGCGACGTTCCTGAGCTGGCTGCGCGAGGAGACGGCCGGCGTGGCCGCGCTGCGCGAGCGCGTGACCCTGCTCGCGATGGCCGCGGACGGCACCGTTTCCCCAGCCGCCGAGGTGCCTTAGATTCAAGGCGAGGCAGAACGGGCGGCGAGGAGAACGGCGTATGCGGATCGGGGTGCTGCAGGCAGGCCGGGTGGCCGAGGCGCTGGTCGGGCGCTGGGGCGAGTACCCGCCGATGTTCGAGACGCTGTTCGCCGCGCACGCGCCCGAGTTCACCTATCGCTATTACCTGTCGCTGGAGGGCGATCTGCCCGACACTCCGACCGAATGCGATGCCTGGCTGGTCACCGGTTCGCGCCATGGGGTCTACGACGATCTGCCGTGGATCGCGCCCATGAAGGCGTTTCTACGCGCGGCCCGGGCGGCTGGGCGGCCCGTGCTGGGTATCTGTTTCGGTCACCAAATCGTGGCCGAGGCGTTCGGTGGCCAGGTCGTGAAGTCGGACAAGGGCTGGGGTCTCGGCCGCCATCGCTATGCCGTGCAGTCACGCCCGGGATGGATGGCCGATGTGCCCGGGACGCTGGACCTTTTTGCCGTGCACCAGGACCAGGTGGTGGCGCTGCCGGCCGACGCCACGGTGCTGGCCTCGAACGACCACTGCGCCTGTGCGATGGTGGCCTATGGCGATGTCGAGGCGCCCGATGCCGTGACAGTGCAGGCGCACCCCGAGTTCGAGGGCGCGTTTGTCGCGGATCTCGTGGGGCTGATGGGCCGCGACGGGCGGGCACCAGCGGCCGAGGCCGCCCTGGCAGTGGCCAGCACGGCCGAACCGGTCGACAGTGCGCTGGTCGCGCGGTCGGCGGTGGCGTTTCTGCGCGGGGCGCGGGCCCGGGCCAGGGCCGCCTGACGCGCAACGCCAGACGGCGAGCGCGACGATGCCTGGCCGCTAGCGGGGCGAGAGCCGCACGATCTCGTCCTTGAGGTGCAGTTTTTCACGCTTGAGACGTGCGAGGGCCAGGTCGTCGCCGGCGGGTCGTCGCTGTTCGTCCTCGACCTGGGCGGCGAGGACGGCGTGCTTTTTCTGCAGTTGGGCGAGATGGGCGTCGAGGCTCATGTGGGCTCCTCCAGCAGATGCTCTATCCGCGAAGTACATCACGCCGATGACGCGCTGTCACGTGACTGTCGAAAACTTCACGCCCCATCGATAGGCAAATGCCCGAATTTAACGCAACCTACGGCGCCGAAATCGCCCTCGGACGGTGCGCCGGTCCCCTTGGCACCACCCATCCGGGTGCCGCAGCGGCCGACCGGCAGGGTCAGGCGGCAGGCAGCGCCCGTTCGACCAGGCCCGACCACAGCGCCACCCCGGCCGGCAGGGCTGCGTCGTTGAAGTCGTACTCGGGGTGGTGCAGCGGCGCGCTGTCGCCGTTGCCGATCAGCACGTAGCAGCCCGGCACCTCGTTGGCGAGGAACGCGAAATCCTCGCCTCCCATGGTCGAGGGATGGCCCCGGGTGATCGGCTCGTCGCCGAAGATGTCGCGCATCGCGGCTTCGACGAAATCCGTCGCCGCCAGATCGTTGACGGTGGCAGGGTAGGGGTCGGGGCTGCGCTCCAGCGCGACCTCGACGCCATAGCCGCGGCCGATCTCGGCACACAGGCGGCGCATCTCCTCGCCGATCAGCGCATGGACGCCGGCATCGAAGGTGCGCGTGGTACCCCGCAGCACGGCCTCCGACGGGATGACGTTGTGCGCAAAGCCCGCGTTGAACTGGGTGATCGAGATCACGGCCGGGTGCTGCGGGTCGACGCGGCGGCTGACGATGGTCTGCAGCGCCTGGACCAGGGCGCTGCCGGCCACCACCGGGTCGCGCGTCTCGTGCGGGAAAGCCGCGTGGCCGCCGCGCCCGGTGATGGTGATGCTGAAGGCATCGGCCGAGGCGAAAACCGGCCCATCGGTCAGCGCGAAGTGTCCCGCAGCCAGGCCCGGCCAGTTGTGCAGCCCGAACACCTGGCGCACCGGGTGGTCGCGCAACAGCCCGTCTTCGAGCATCGCCTTGGCACCGGCGCCGCCTTCCTCGGCCGGCTGGAAGCAGAAGTACACCGTGCCGTCGAAGTTGCGCGTCTCGGCCAGCCGCTTGGCGGCGCCCAGCAGGATGGTGGTGTGCCCGTCGTGGCCGCAGGCGTGCATCACGCCCGGGTTGGCCGAGGCATGCTCGGCGCCCGTCGCCTCGACGATCGGCAGCGCGTCCATGTCGGCACGGATCATGATCGCCTTGTCGCGCCCGCCGGCGCCGCCGCGGCCGTGCAGGGTGCCCACAACGCCGGTCTTGCCCACGCCCGTGCGCACCGCGTCGAACCCGAAGGCGGCCAGCCGCTCGGCCACCACGCTGGAGGTCCGCCGTTCCTGATAGCCGAGCTCGGGATGGCGATGCAGGTCGCGCCGCCACGCGGTCAGCTCGGCCTGCATGGCGGCGATCGCGTTGGCGACGGGCACGCTGCTTCGGCTGTCGTCGGTCATCCGGGTTTCTCCGCCAGGTCGATGGGTGCCGCGTCGCGCAGGATGGCGCTGAGCGCGGTGCTGAAGTCGTCTCGGTCGCCAGTGTGGTGCGACCCCTGATGGACGACAAGGGGGGCCATCAGGCGGAGCGGCCCGCGCACCTGGGTGCGGGCGGTCACGATGACGCGCTTGGCCGGGCGGCCCTCGCGGGGTGCCAGCGGCAGCACGCGGATCTCGCCCGCGGCGCCCGTCAGCGTGGCCAGGATCGTGTCCAGCCGCTCGGCCCGGTGGATCATCGTGAGGCGCCCGCGCGGGCGGCATCGGGCCAGTGCGGCGTCGATCCAGGTCGCCAGCGGCGGTCCCGATGCCTGTTCGCGGTGGGCGGCATCGCGCGCGGCGCTGGCCGCGGCGGGGCCGTGCGCGTGCCAGGGCGGGTTCAGGATCACGTGGTCGAAGCGCCGGGCGCGGAGGGTGGCCGGCGGGGCGGCGACGTCGCCCTCGATCACCTCAAGCGCGACGCCGGCCGCGGCCGCGTTGGCGGCGGCCAGCTCCGCGTAGCCGGGTTGCAGCTCCAACCCCGCCAGCGCCAGGCCCGGCACCCGGGCCGCCAGGCAAAGGCTGGCCGCCCCCGCGCCGAGACCGAGCTCCAGCACCGTGTCGCCGGGTGTGGCGGGGCACGCGGCTGCCAGCAGAACCGGGTCGGTGGCCGCGCGGTAGCCCGTCTGCGGCTGCCACAGCGCGACCCGCCCGCCCAGCAGCCGGTCGCGCGCACAGGGCCCCAGCGACGCTTCGGCCCGCGCCAACGCCGCGGCCGCGTTCGGAGGCGGCGCCCGGTCGGGCCGCGCGTCGGGCTGCGGCGCGTCAGGCCGCGGCGCGTGGGCGGGTGCCGCGTCAGCGTGCGGCGCGTCAGCGTGCGGCGCGTCAGGGTGCGGCGTGTCAGGGAGCTGCGAGTCTGGGAGCTGCGAGTCTGGGGATCGCGCGTTGGGGGACGGCGCGTTGGGGCGTCTCTCCCCTGGCGGCGGGGCGGCGCTCAGAACCAGTCCTCGCCCATGAAGGGCTCGACCCCGTTGGCCCGCAGCGCGGCGCGGGCGCGCCATAAGTCGCGCTCAAGCACCATGATGCGTCGTGGGATCGCACCGATCGACCCCTCCAAGATGCTCGTGTTGCTGTCGAAAACCACGCACTCTATGTCTGCGCCGGCGAGGATGGCCTCGACGAACGGAACGAGCGTCGGATCGGTGGTTCGGATCAGCTCTTCCATGGGCCGCGTGGTACGCGAGCGCGTGCGCGGCGTCGAGGGACGGGCCGGACACGCGGTGCCGGGCGGCCGGGTCCGGCCGGTCACAATACGGAGAGAGGCGCGCCGCGAGCCTCGTGGCCCCAGGGGAGAGATTGCTGCCATGACCGTCCACCGCACTGCCGAGCCTGTCCCCACGACCGCGGGCGATGGCAAAGCGGGTGCGCCCGCGACGGCGGGCGATGGCAGCGCGGGTGCGCCCGCGACGGCGGGCGGTGGCAGCGCGGGTGCGCCCGCGACGGCGGGCGGTGGGCCTGCGGGCGATGGGCGCAAGCCGTTCGAGCGGCTGACCGCGCTGGTCGCGGACGATCTGGCGGCGGTGGGCGGCCTGATCCGCGAGCGCATGGCCTCGGAATACGCGCCGCGCATCCCCGAAATCTCGTCCCACCTGATCGAAGCGGGCGGCAAGCGCCTGCGCCCGATCCTGACGCTGGCTTCGGCGCAGCTCTGCGGCTATCGCGGCGGCGACCACATCAAGCTGGCGGCGACCGTCGAGTTCATCCACACCGCCACGCTGTTGCACGACGATGTGGTGGACGAGAGCGCGCGCCGGCGCGGCCGGCCGACGGCGAACATCCTGTTCGACAACAAGTCCTCGGTTCTGGTGGGCGACTATCTGTTCGCTCGGGCGTTCCGGCTGATGTTCGAGACCGGGTCGCTGAGGGTGCTGGACATCTTGTCCGAAGCGTCGGCCGTGATCGCCGAGGGCGAGGTGCTGCAGCTGATGACGGCGGGCGACATCGCCACCGACCTCGAGCGCTATCGCCAGGTGATCCGGGGCAAGACGGCGGCGCTGTTCGCCGCGGCGGCCGAGGTGGGCGGCGTGGTGGCCGGCGCCGACGAGGCGCGGGTCGCGGCACTGCGTGCCTTTGGCGAGAGCCTGGGCGTTGCGTTCCAGCTGGCCGACGACTGGCTGGACTATGCCGGGGCCGACGCCGCCCTGGGCAAGAACACCGGCGACGACTTTCGCGAGGGCAAAGTCACGATGCCGGTGATCCACGCCATCGCCGATGCCCGCGCCAGGGGCGACGCGGCGGCGCAGGCCTTCTGGAAGCGGACCATCGCGCAGGGCGAACAGGCGGAGGGCGATCTGGCCGAGGCGCTGGCGCTGATGGCCAGGGCCGGTGCGCTGGAGGCGACCCGCGCGGCCGCCCAGGCCGAGGTGGCGCGCGCCATCGCCGCGCTGGAGGCGTTCGCGGACACGCCGCTGCGCCAGGCGATGGTCGACACCGCTGCCTATGTGGTGGCCCGCGACGTCTGATCGCCAGGTGATTGCCAGGGGATCGCCAGATGATTGGCGGGCAGCGGTTCTGCGGCAGGCACCGCGCG
>JBCCMW010000128.1:0-10270 GCA_039026175.1 Pseudomonadota bacterium | reverse complement strand
GGCGTCTGGACGGCGCGAACGCGGTCTCAGTGGGGTGCGGCCTGGCGGGTTTTCGCGCCGACGACCAGTGCGACACCCCCAAGGGTGGCGAGCGAGGCGAGGACGAGGCGCAGCGTCACCGGCTCGGCCAGGAAAACGACACCGCCGAGCACGGCGATCACCGGGACCGAGAGCTGTACGGTCGCCGCTCGGCTGGCGGTGAGGCCCGAGAGCGCCGCGAACCACAGCGCGTACCCGATGGCCGAGGCGACGGCGCCGGAGGCAACGGCATAGCCGACGCCGGCGCCGCTGGACGCCGCGCCCCCGATCAGGAGGTCGAGGGCAACGAGCGGCAGGAGGCAGGCCAGAAGGTTGACGGTGGTGGCCGCCAGCGGATCGGCCACGCCGCGGCCGGCCAGCGAGTAGAAACCCCAACCGGCACCCGCAGCGAGCATCGCGAGCGCGCCCAGTGCATCGGGCGCCGTATCGCCGGGGCTGAGCAGCGCGACAAGCCCGGCGAGCGCCAGGGCAAGGCCTGCCCAGCCGAGGGCGGGAAGCCGCTCGCCCGCCGCGAGCCCCGCGCCCAGCATCGTCGCCTGGACCATGCCGAACAGGATGAGCGCGCCGGTGCCAGTGTCGAGCCGCAGGTAGGCGAAGCTGAAGCCCGCCATATAGACGAAGAGGCCGACCCCCGCGGCCCAGCCCGGTCGCGGCAGGCGCGCGAGCCCGGCCAACCCGCCCATGAACAGGCCGCCCTGGGACAGCCCGCCCTGGGACAGCCCGCCCTGGGACAGCCCGCCTTGGGGCAGCCCGCCCCGGAGCCGCTCGCCCCGGAACTGTCGGCGCTGGGACGCCCTGTCCCGCCACAGCGACCGCAGCGAGATCAGCAACACCAGCATCGCGGCCCCCGAGGCGATGCGCACGGCGGCGAACCGGTCGGCTGCGATCATGCCGTCGGCCAGCGCGATCCGCGTCAGCACCGAATTGGCCGCGAAGGCCACCATCGCGGCGGCGGTCATCGCGGCGAGGCGCGGGCCGGCGAGCGCGGGGCGCGACATCCGGTGCCCGTCAGCCCGGCTCGCCGCCCGCCGTCGACGCCGGCGCGGGATCCGTCGCGGGTGCCGAGGCGGTAAGGGCGGCCGCGAAAGCGGGCAGTGCGGCGGCCGGATCGTCCCACACCAAGGCCGGATCGGGTGTTGCGAAGTCGACGATCTCGCCGATCCGGGCGGCCGCTGCTGGGTCGACGCCACCCTCGGCCACCAGCGGCGTCTCGATCATGTCGGACCACCAGGCATAAACGGCTTCGGCTTCGGGCCCGACCGGCCCCACGCTTACGTAATCGGCGCCCGCCTCGGCGAGCGTCATGGCGCGATGGCGCTCGGCCCCGCCCCAGGCACCGATGATGACGTCGGCGCCGAGTGTGCTGCGCAACCGCCGGATCGAGGCGGTGGACTGCACCAGATGCACCCCGTCGAGACCGAGCGGCGCCACCAGCGCAGGCCGATCCGTCGCCAGCAGCGGCACGTCGGCGGCGTGGCAGATCGGCAGCAGCGCGTTGACCGCGCGCGTCCACGCCTGGTCATCGGCCCGCGCGCCGAGATCCAGGCGCAGGCAGGCGACCAGCCCCGTGGCGAGCGCGGCCTCCAGGCGGGCGGCCAGGGCGGTGCCGGCATCGGCGTCCGGCGCCTGGGGAACCGGGCTGACGAGGTACAGGCGGGCAGGGTCGGCATCGGCCATCGCGGTGCTCGCTGGCGCTGAACGGAGATCGCGTTCGCCTAGGCTCCGGGCGGCCGGCCTGTCAACGCACGCAACCGTGCGCCGCGGCGGCGGCTAGGCCGGGCGCGGGGTCGGGCGCCAGTCGGGCGGCGCAAGCTCGAAGCCCGCAAACTCGAACCCCGGCGCCACGGTGCAGCCGACCAGCGTCCACGCGCCCAGCGACGTCGCCGC
The DNA here is from genome assembly GCA_039026175.1 of Pseudomonadota bacterium. Lineage (GTDB taxonomy): Bacteria > Pseudomonadota > Alphaproteobacteria > Rhodobacterales > Rhodobacteraceae > Thermohalobaculum. Next base: position 8,344 of record JBCCMW010000128.1, on the reverse strand, counting down.
CTGCCACCAGCCGCCCGGCACCACGATCTGCGGCGCTTGCCCGGCAAACAGCTCGGGGCCCAGCACCCGCGCCTCGGCGTCGTGGCCGTTGGGCGAGAGGCTGAGCGACAGCGGCGCGCCCGCGTACCAGTGCCAAGTCTCGTCCGCGTCCACCCGGTGCCAGTGCGAGAACTCGCCGGCATCCAGCAGGAAGTAGATCGCCGTGCCAGGCGAGCGGCTGCCCTTGGCCGCTGCACTGCGCCAGGTCTCGCGGAACCAGCCGCCCTCGGGGTGGCGCTCCAGACGCAGGTGGGCGATCACCTCGCGCGCGGTCATGTCCTGGATGCCCATCGCCGCCCTCCGCTCGGTCCCAGCCGCCCGTATCTGGCGCGCCCCCCGGTACGGTGGCAAGCGGGGCGGTGGCAAGCGGGGCGGTGGCAAGCGTATGCCCCCAAGCGGCCCCCCCCAAAGCGGCCCTCCCAAGCGGGTGTCCCGCCGCGCGCCGCCCCTGGACATCCGGGCCCGGGCAGGGCATCGAACCCAGCGGCGCATGCCCCTTGGCGCCCCTTTCCAAACCCACGGTCGCGCCCGCGGCCGCGTGGGTCGTGTTCAGGGCCAAGGGCGAGGGCGCACCATGCCGAAACGCGCAAAGAAGCAGCAGGACGCCGTCCCCGACCGGGTGACCGGGCAGCATCTCCTGGCCTGGGGCCACGAGGCCGGGCCCTGGTTCAAGGCCGCCCTTGCCGCGGCCGAGACCGTGCGGGCCGAGGGCGGAGACCTTGCCGCCATCCAGGCCGCCGTCGCCGCCCAGGCCCCGCCGCCGATCGCGCGCATTCCGCTGCAGGACGGCGTCCCCTACGCAGCACTGATCGAGGCCGAGACCCCGGCCGAGGAGGCCAATGTCGCCGCCGTGCGCGAGACGATGGACCGGCTGATGCGCACGCCCACGGTGGTCGGCGGCGCGGTGATGCCGGACGCCTGTCCCGCGGGCTCGGTCGGCACCATCCCGGTGGGCGGCGTCGTCGCGGCCAAGGGCGCGATCCACCCCGGCATGCACTCGGCCGACATCTGCTGCTCGGTCGCGATCTCGGTGATCGGCGACGTCGACCCGCGCCGGGTGCTGGACGCGGGGCAGGGCGTCACTCATTTTGGCGGCGGCGGGCGGGCCGAGGGGCGGCGCCACACCCCGCCCGAGCCGGTGCTGGCGGGCTTTGCCGCCAATCCGTACCTCGCCAAGATCGGCGAGGCCGCGGTCTCGCACTTCGCGACTCAGGGCGACGGGAACCATTTCCTCTATGTCGGCCGGCTCGCCTCGACCGGCGAGGTGGCGCTGGTCACCCACCACGGCAGCCGCAAGCCGGGTGCGATGCTCTACAAACAGGGCATGGCGCTGGCCGAGGCGCACCGCGCCAAGCACGCGCCCGAGGTCGACCGCGCCAACGCCTGGATCCCGGCGGACAGCCACGAGGGCGCGCTCTACTGGGACGCGCTGCATCAGGTCCGCGCCTGGACCAAGGCGAACCACACCGCGATCCACGATCTCACGCTCGCCGCGCTGGGGATCGACGCCCCGCGCGAGCGGTTCTGGAACGAGCACAATTTCGTCTTTCGCCGCGGCGATCTGTTCCTGCACGGCAAGGGCGCGACGCCGGCCTGGGGCGATTATGCCGACGATGCCTCGGGCCAGGTGCTGATCCCGCTCAACATGGCCGAGCCGGTGCTGATCGCGCGCGGGCGCGACCGGGCCGAGGCGCTGGGCTTCTGTCCCCACGGCGCGGGGCGCAACATGTCGCGCACGGCCCACGCCAAGCGGGTGGCGGGCGTGCCCCCGGCCGAGGTCGTGCGGCGCGAGACCGAGGGGATCGACGCGCGGTTCTGGACCGGCGACCCCGACCTCAGCGAGCTGCCCTCGGCCTATAAGCGCGCCGATGCGGTGGTGGCGCAGATCGAACGCTTTGGCCTGGCCGACGTCGTCGACCGGGTCGAGCCCTATGGCTGCCTGATGGCCGGCGACTGGGCCCGCGCCAAACGCGCCTGGGCCGACAAGCGCCGCGCCCGCGGCACCGACCGCCGCTGACACGCCGGCCCGACATGCGCGGGCCTGCAAACCGCCACGCCATGCCCGCCGCCGCGATGCCGGCTGGTCGGGCACCTCCGCTTTTTGCGCCCGATCAAGGCGGTGGCGTGGGCCGGGCGCCAGGATAGGCGGCACGGTGGAGGGAGCGCACGCAGCGGAGCGCGCGGTGCGCGGCGCATGGAGGCAATGCGATGTTGAGCCTGTCGGCCGAGACCCTGGGATGGATCGTCCAGCGTGCGCGCGAGTTCGACGTCAAAGACGTCGACACGTTCGAGCAGGCGCCCGACGAGACGGACGCGCTCTCGGTGCTGGAGGAGCGCTCGGACGACACCGCCGAGATGGAACTCCGCGGCTGGATCGCGGATCTTGACGAGCGCCAGCAGGCCGAGCTCGTCGCGATCTTCTGGATCGGGCGCGGCGTGGGCGAGCCCGAAGAGATCGAAGCGCTCATCGCCCAGGCGGTCGAGGCGCGCTCGACCCCGACCGAGGATTATCTGCTGGGCTCGCCGCACCTGGCCGACCATCTGGAGGCCGGGATCGAGCGGCTCGAGGCGGTGGAGACGGTCGACTAGCCGACCGTCTGCCGGCGGCGCGACGGCATCAGCCGATGCGCTGGCACGCGCTTTCGATCACCCCGCCGGTTTGCGGGTTTTGGAACACATTGTACAGCGACGAGGGATCGCCCGTCGGCCGCACAAAGATCGGGAAGGCCGCCACCTGCTGCTGCGGCACGATCTGGAAGCGATACATGTACTCGGGCGAGCTTGCGTCGGGCGGCGCGAGCAGCCACTGGCCGCCGCCCTGGATGGTGTAGAAGGCCGAGGTGCCATTCAGGATGTAGGTGCCCTGGGCAAACAGCGTCTGGTCCGGGTTGACCTGCATCTGCACGTCGATCGACACGGCCGGGCCATTGACGACACAGCGCCATATGCCCATCGGGTTGATCGGCTGGATCTGGGCCGAGGCCGCGGTGGCCAGGGCCGAAAGCGCCCCCAGGGCGGCGAGAGTGGCGTAAAACAGACGGCGCAACGAAAAGCTCCTTGTCGATACGGTCGGGGGCAGCCCCGGGGACGACAGGATACGCGCCCTGCCGCCGATACGACAGGGCTTCGTGATGCATGCCGGAATAGGACAGGCGCGCTCCACACCGATCCTCCGCCCGTCCGCGTCAGGCGCCGCACCGCCGGCCGCGCGCCGGCTGCACGCCCGCTGTGGGGCCTCAGGCCTTGCCGCGGTAGATGTCGACCAGCTTCTGCAGCATGTCGAGCGCGTCCTCGCGCGAGCGCTGGAACGTGTTGCGCCCGATGATCGAGCCGTTACCGCCGCCGTCGCGGATGGCGCGCGCGTCGTCGTACACCGCGTCCGCGCCCTTGGACGCACCGCCCGAGAACACGATGATGCGCCGGCCGTTGAACGCGGCCTTTACGCAGTCGGCCACCCGGTCCGACAGTTCGGCGATGGGGATCGCGTTGTCGGTATAGGCCTTGGCGGCCTCCTTCTGCTCCAGATGGTCGGTCGAGAGCTTGACCTTGATGACATGGGCGCCCAGCAGCGCCGCGATCTGGGTCGCATAGGCGCCGACATCGATGGCCGTCTCGCCGTCCTTGGACAGGTCCTCGCCGCGCGGGTACGACCAGATGACCGTCGCGATGCCCAGCGCCGCGGCCTCGGAGCGCATCTCGGCGATCTCCTCGAACATGTCGAGACCGGCCGACGAGCCGGGGTAGACCGTAAAGCCGATCGCCGCACAGCCCAGGCGCAGCGCATCCTGCACCGACGCGGTGATCGCCTGGTCCTTGGCCGCGGCCTTGGGGATCAGCGAATTGGCCGAGTTGACCTTGAGGATCGTCGGGATCTGGCCTGCGAAGGTGTCGGCCCCGGCCTCCAGCATGCCCAGCGGCGCGGCATAGGCGTTCAGGCCCGCGTCGATCGCCAGCTGATAGTGGTAATGCGGGTCATAGGCCGGCGGGTTGGGCCCGAACGAGCGCGCGGGGCCGTGCTCGAACCCCTGGTCGACGGGCAGGATGATCATCTTGCCCGTGCCGCCCAGCTTGCCGGTCATCAGCATGCGGCACAGGTTGCCCTTCACGCCGGGCGTGTCGCCCTCGTAGTTGGCCAGGATCCTCTGGACGGCGCGGCTGGCTTTCATGTCGGTCTCCCTCGTCTCTGTCGATAGGTCGGGCGGTGCATCGGGTGGGCGGTCGGCGTGCTGGCGCGGCAGCGGGCGGTGCCTGTACCGCGCGGCAGGTCGGCTGCGGTTCTAGGGCGAAGGGATGCGCCAACGCCAGCGCGTCCGGCACGGGACAGCCCGCGCCCGGGTTTCGGCCGCCGGCTGTTTCAGATACCGCAGCGACGTCCCGCGGGTCGGTGGCGGGGCCCCGCCGGCACGGTCGCGGTGTCGGCGGGGGGGGTGCGTGCGCGCGCCCCGACGCCAGCCCCCCCACGCTCGCGCCCCCACGCTCGCGCCCCGACGCTCGCTCTGCGCGATCAGGGGGCGAGACGCGCGCCCAACCCTTCGAGCCAGGTGGCCAGCGCCCGTTCGGCGGCCGCCTCGCGCACCGCGCTAAAGGCCTCGCGCTCTTCGTCCAGCGCCCCCAGCCGCGCGTTCAGCCGGCCGACCAGCGCCGCCGCGGCCCGGTCGCCCGCCGCCGAGGCCAGCGTCGCCCAGTACATCGCCGCGGTGTAGTTGCGCTGCGAGCCGAAGCCGGTGGTGTAGCCCTCGGCCACCACGCGCATGCCGCTGACATCCGCCTCGGCCACCAGCGCATCGTGCGCCTCCAGGCCCACGGCGGTCGAGACGGTGTTCTGCAGCTCCACGATCTGGGCCAGCGGCAGCCGGGCCTCCAGCGTGTCGGCCAGGCCGATCGCAGCGCTCTCGCCATACGCGATGGCATAGAGCGCGGCCTGGTAGGCATCGGCACTGTCGCCGGTGTCGGCGAACGCCTTGGCCAGCGTGTGCGCGGCCGCGCCGTTGCCGTCGGTCGCCAGCGGGGCCAGCAGCGCGATGCCGGCCGCCGGCGCGCTGGGCGCGCCCACGCCGGTCACCAGCGCCTGGCCCACGGTGAGCCGGTCCGCCGGGCTCAGACTGTCGGGCGCGCTGATCGCCGCCTGGATCAGGTCGACCGGCACCACGGCCTCGCGCCGCACCGATGCCGCGCCCAGCTTGAAGTCCATCGCCTCGACCAGGGCGGCCGGGCCCTCGAAGATCTCCTCGCTGAGGCGCAGACCGCCCTCGGGCACCGCCGACAGCGTGATGCTGTCGCGCTCCTGCAGAAAGCGGCCGAGTTCGGCGCCGACGCTGTCGACCAGCGCCTGCTCCTTGGGCGTCAGCGCGCGGTTCTGGCCGTCCAACAGCGCCTGGCCCAGACCCGCCGACGCGATCACCGGGATCGCCGTCAGATCCGGCACCTGCTGGGCGATCATCGGCTCGACCAGCGCGAACAGGCCGCGGTTTTCGAGCGTGACCTCGGCGCTGCCCAGCACTGTGCCCTCGAACAGCGCCAGCGCGATCTCCTCGTCCGACGCGCCGTTGAACTGCATCTCGTCCGTGTCGATCGCCTTGATGGCCAGGTAGTCCAGCTCCAGCGCCACGCTGAGGCCGGCCACATTGTCGATCGCGGCGTCGATCAGCACGCTCGCGGCGGCGGTGCGCGCGTCGTAGCCGATGGTGATGCCCACGGTCTGGACGTTCACGGTGCTGAAACCGAAGCCCTGCACCATGCCGCGCGGCTCGGGCGGCAGACAGGCGGCGGGTACCGACACGCCCGAGAGTGAGATGACCGAAGTTCCGGCCTCCAGCGCGAGGGGCGAGTGGATCAGCACCTGGTTGACGACGACCTCGCAGGCGCGGTCGGGGTCATAGGGCAGGGCAGGGCGCAGCGTCAGGCCCGACAGGGTAAGATCGCCGCTGCGCGGGTCGCTGCCCACGGCCTCGTAGGTCAGGTCGATGCCGGTGCGGGCGAACTCCAGCCCGGTCTGGACCAGCAGCCGGACGATGGTGCCGGCGATCTCGGCGCCCTGCGAGGTTTGTGCCGGTGCCGGCGTCGCCAGGGCGGCGGCAAGCGGCAGGGCGAGGGCGGTGGGCGCCAGACGGCGTGCGGTGGTCATGGAATTCTCCCCAGTTCCCCAAGTGATGCGCGGCCGGGTTCTAACACGACGTCACCCCGGCGGGAGCGGAAAGTCGGTCCCGTTTCAGATTCGCGCGATACCGTGGCGGTGCCTGTCGCCCCTGCCGCGCCCGTTGCGCGCGTCGCGCGCGAGGCCGTGGATGCGCGGGGGCGTGGATGCGCGGCGCCGTGGGGGCGTGGATGCGCGGAGGCGCGGATGCGCGGCGCCGCGGCGGGGCGGTGCGGGGGCGTGGATGCGCGGCGCCGGGGGCGCGGCGGGGCAGGGCGGGGCGGGGCGGCGGCAGGGTCGGCTCAGCTCTGCAGCACGGCGACGCCCGGCAAGGTCTTGCCCTCCAGCCACTCCAGGAACGCGCCGCCGGCGGTGGACAGGTACGAAAAGCGCTCGGCCGCGCCCGAGCCATTCAATGCGGCCACCGTGTCGCCGCCGCCCGCAACGCTCAGCAGCGTGCCCTGCTCGGTCAACCGGGCGGCGGCGAGCGCCGCGCGGTCGGTGGCGGCGTTGAAGGGCGGGATCTCGAACGCGCCCAGCGGCCCGTTCCACACCAGGGTGCGCGCGGCGGCGAACGCGGCCTCGACGGCGGCGACGCTCTCGGGCCCCGCATCCAGGATCATCGCATCCGGCGGACAGGCGTCGGCGGGTACTGTCTCGCTGGGCGCATTGGCCTCGAACGCGCGGGCCACGACCACGTCGCTCGGCAGCAGCAGCGAGCATCCCGCCGCCTGGGCGCGCGCCATCACCTCGCGCGCCGTGTCGGCCAAATCGTGCTCGCAGAGCGACGTGCCCACGTTGTGGCCCTGCGCGGCCAGGAACGTGTTGGCCATGCCGCCGCCGATCACCAGGCTGTCGACGCGGTCGATCAGGTTGGCCAGAAGATCCAGCTTGGTGGACACCTTGGCGCCGCCGACGACGGCCACGACGGGTCGCTCGGGCGCGGTCAGCGCCTTTTCCAGCGCCTCGATCTCGGCCTGCATCAGCCGACCGGCATAGGACGGCAGCAGCCGCGCAATCCCCTCGGTCGAGGCGTGGGCGCGGTGCGCGGCCGAGAACGCGTCGTTAACGTAGAGATCGCCGAGTGCCGCCAACTGCGCCGCGAACTCAGGGTCGTTGGTCTCTTCGCCGGGGTGAAAGCGCGTGTTCTCGAGCAGCAGCACCTGCCCGCCGGTCAGCCGCTCGGCCGCCTCCTCGGCAAGCGCGCCCACGCTGTCGGGCGCCACCATCACGTTGGGCGCGCCACCGCCGTCCATCGCCGGCGCCAGCGCCGCCTGCAGCGCATCGGCGACCTGGCCCAGCGACATATCGGCGTGGGGCTTGCCCTTGGGCCGCCCGAAATGGGCCAGCAGGATCGGCAGGCCACCCCGCGCCATCACTTCGGCGATGGTGGGCACGTGCGCTCGGATACGCGTGTCGTCGCTGACCTTGCCCCCCTGCATCGGCACGTTGAGGTCGACGCGGATCATCACGCGCTTGCCCGCCGGAAAGGCGTCGTCGAGCGTTCTAAGTGGCATGGATGACCTCCCTCGTCGGTCGCGGGTTTGCGCACCTGGGGCCATGAAATCAAGGGCGCTGCCGGGGCTGGGGCCGCTCGATAGACGCTTTGTTTCCCGCAGCGGCGCGACGGTGCGCGGCAGCGGGCCCGGAGGCGCTTGCCTGCGGCGCGCGCCGACCGCACTCTCGCGCGGGTCGGGGCGGCGCGGGTCGTTGTTGGTCGGCCGCACGGGCTGCGATGTGCGCTGCGGGCGCGGAGGCTGAGGTGAAGCGTCACAGGCGGTTGACAGGCATCGGGCAGACCCGCTGCGCATGGCGCCGGCACGGCGCGCGCGTCGGCGTGGCGGCGGCGGCGGGGCTGACCCTGGCGCTTGCCACAGCGGCCGCGCCGGCCCCCGACGCCCGCGCTCAGCACACGCAGGGCACCGACCCGGCGACCCGGGGCACGGCGACCCAGGGTGCGGCGACCCAGGACGCGGCGGCCCAGGGCACAGCGGGTACGGAAACGACGGGCGCGCAGACAGAAACCCAAGGGACGGCGGCCCAGGATCGCGGGCCAGCCGCGGGGGCGGGCGTGCAGTCCGCGGCGCCCGGCGTCGGCGCGAGCGCCATCCCGGCGTCGAGTGCCAGCACCCTGCCTGGCGCCGGGGCGGCCGCGGGCCCCGCGGGCGGGGC
>JBCCMW010000127.1:0-10279 GCA_039026175.1 Pseudomonadota bacterium | reverse complement strand
TCACAGTGGGCCTTGGACCTGCTGGTTGAAGCCGAAGACGCGGCGGTCGCCCGCGTAGGGCACCAACTGCACCGTCCGCGTCTGGCCCGGCTCGAAGCGCACCGCCGTGCCAGCCGCGATATCGAGCCGCATGCCGCGCGCTGCCGAACGCTCGAACGAGAGGGCGGGATTGGTTTCGAAAAAGTGGTAGTGGCTACCCACCTGGATCGGGCGGTCGCCCGTGTTGGCCACCTCCAGGGTGACGCTCTCGCGCCCCGCATTCAGCTCGATCTCGCCGGCGGCGACGAACATCTCGCCCGGTATTACGCTGTCGCTCATAGGGCGCTCTCCTCGCGTTCGCGGGCCTCGGCCCAGGATTGGGCGGCCGCGGCTGCCGCATCGAAGGCGTCCTCCAGCGCCGGGAACGGGCCCCGGCAGGCATCGACGACGCGGCGCGCGCCCGCGATGTAGGTGAGGCATCGCGCCACCGGCCAGAGCCTGCCCGACAGCGGCAGATCGCGCATGTTCGAGGTTTGGTCGGCGATCTTGATCGCGCGCGCGGCGGGTGGCGCGGCCGCAATTTTGGCCGCCTGGGCCGCTTTACGCTGGGCCAGCGGCAGGCGTGCGACGGCGCCGTCGTCGGTGAGCGCCGCGACCAGCGCCGCCACCGCCGTGCCGAACCGGGCTTCGACCTCGGCCAGGGTGACGTCGCTGTCCTCGACCGTGTCGTGCAGCACTGCGGCGATCGCGCCATCGGTGCCGAGATCGGTGTGCTCGGCCACCAGCTCGGCGACGGCGAACACGTGCACAGCATAGGGGGCAGGGTCGCGCTCGGCCTTGCGGCGCTGCCCGTCGTGCGCCGCCACGGCCAGTGCCGCAGCCGCCATCAAGCGCGCAGTGTCGTCGCGCAAAAGCGAAGGGGTCGGGGCCGGCGCATGTGCGGACGACGCATCCGGGGCCGGAGCGCGCCGGAACGAGAGGCGCGCATCCGGCGTGGGCGCGGCACCGTCCTGCGGCGCTGCCCCGGTCGATCCGGCGGAGGGCGGTGGAGCGGGCGTCACCGGATGGGCTCGTGCACGGTCACCAGCTTGGTGCCATCGGGAAAGGTGGCCTCGACCTGGACTTCGTGGATCATCTCGGCGACGCCCGACATGCATTGGGCGCGGGTCACCACATGGGCGCCGGCTTCCATCAGATCGGCCACGGCGCGGCCGTCGCGCGCGCCCTCGACCACGAAGTCGGTGATCAGCGCGATGGCCTCGGGGTGGTTCAGCTTGACGCCCCGCCCCAGCCGGCCGCGCGCGACCATCGCGGCCAGCGACACCAGCAGCTTGTCCTTCTCGCGGGGGGTCAGGTTCATGACCGTCTCCTTGGGCTGCCCCGCCCGGATGGCGCGGGCGACGGGATTAGAAGCTCCAGACCCGCGGCAGCGGGACCACGTCGAGGGCGTCAACCACCGCCGCGATCAGCCGGCGCAGGCGCTGGCTGTCGCGCGCCACGGCCCGGAGCGCCAGCATGCCGTCCCAGGCGGAGGCGCCGGCCTCGGCGCGCGCGTCGTCGGTCGCGGGCAGGACAGCGCGCACGCCAGCCAGCCGGTCGGCCGCGTCGGGGGCGGCGTAAAGCAACGAGGCCGCCGCGCCGTGCGGGCCGAAGACCGCCGGGCGTGCCGCGATCTCGGCCACCGGGCCCGACAGCGCGACGGCGTCGGCGAAGACCAGCCGACCGTCGCGGCGGATCGCCCAGCGGTCGGTCAGGTGGCCGCGGGCGACGCGCTCGCCCATCGCGACGCGGCCGAGCACCAGCGCCTCGAGCACCAGGAGCCGCGCGTCGGCGGCAATGTCGGCCACGAGCCGGCGGTCGAGGGCGCCTCCGTCGAACAGGATCGTCTCCTGCGGCAGCCAGGCCAGGGTCGCGCCGGGGCCTGCGACGAGCCGGGTGTCGACGCGCCCGGTGGGGCCGGGGGCCGCGCGATAGATGCGCTCGGCTGCCTGGGTGGTGACGCTGAGTGCCGCGCCGGGGCCGGCCTCGGCGTGCCAGGCGAAGCGGTCGCCCCCCGTGATGCCGCCGGCGGTGTTGAGGATCACGGCCTCGGGCGCCGAACGGTCGGGCAGGCGGGGCAGCAGGCATTTGGCCGAGCCCTGGTGGCGCAGCCGCGCGAGCCGCGAGCGCCCGTCGCGGTAGGCAACCGTTATGTCGACGCTGCCGCGCGCACGCGGGAGCGGCGCGGCCTGCGGGTCGACAGGGGACCCTGCGCCGGTCGTCAACAGCCCGCTTGCGCCTCCGGCGCCCTGGGATCCGGGGCCTTCGGCCGACGGGGCGTGGGCGGGGTGTCGCGCTGCCCCGGCAGGCCAGCGGTCGGTCTGCCGGTCGTCGGTGGCGCCGTCTGCCGGACGGTGCGCAGCCGCCCCGCGGGCCGGGGCCGCTGCGGCGGCGGCGCCGGGATCAGACCGAGAGACGGCGTCGAACATCATCCTCGTCCATCCCGTCCCGGTCCGTGGCGACCACGACTTCGCCGCGGTCCATCACGTAGAAGCGGTCAGCAAGGTCGCGGGCGAATTCGAAGTACTGCTCGACCAGCACGATGGCGATGTCGCCACGGTCGCGCAAGTAGCCGATGGCACGGCCGATGTCCTTGATTATAGACGGTTGGATGCCCTCGGTCGGCTCGTCCAGCATCAGCACCCGCGGGCGCATCACCATGGCGCGGCCGATGGCGAGCTGCTGCTGTTGCCCGCCCGAGAGATCGCCACCGCGCCGGCGCAGCATGTCGCCCAGCACCGGAAACAGGTCGAACACCTCCTCGGGGATGCGGCGCGCGGCGCGGGGCAGCACGGCGAACCCGGTCTCCAGGTTCTCGCGCACCGTCAACAGGGGAAAGATCTCGCGCCCCTGGGGGACCAGCGCGATGCCGCGGCGGGCCCGCTCGTCGGCGGCCAGGCGCGTGATGTCGTCGCCGTCCAGGCTGACGGCACCGCCCGAGACCGGCACATGGCCCGCCACGGCACGGATCAGCGAGGTCTTACCCACGCCGTTGCGCCCCAGCACCGTCGCCACGGCCCCCGCTGCGGCAGCCACGCTGACCCGGCGCAGCGCCTGGGCCGAGCCGTAGTGCAGATCGATGCCCTGGACGCTCAGCACGGCGTGGGCTCCGGACACCGGCGCGCATCGGCGGCGGTGGCCGTGGCGGCGGCGGCGGCGGCGAAGGCCAGGAACAGCGCCACCGCGCCGAGAACGGTGACAAGGGCCAGCGCGGCGCGGTTGCTCCAGGCCTGTTCGCGGTCCGCGCGGGCCAGGGCCGCCGCCCCGGCCGCCTGGTCATAGCGCAGCGGCCAGTGGCCGCGCCGCGCCGCCTCGGCCAGCAGGGCCGCGCTGACGGGGACGCGCGTGACGTAGCGGTGGGGCGAGGCCAGCGGCAGGACGCGCAGGAGCGCGCCCCCGTCGGCGTGGTGGAACAACCAGCGATAGCCGGACAGATCGACGGCATAGCGCACGGCGAACGCCTCGATGAACTCCAGCGCGTCGTCGCCGTCCACGCCGTAACGCCGGAACAGATCGTCGTGCGCGCCGGGGCGCACGCGGGCACCGGTCTGGTGGGCAAAGAAGGCCAGGTTCTCGGCCTCGTCCGGGGCCGGGCGATCAGCGGCCAAGGTAGACCTCGATCACCCGCGGGTCGGCCGAGACATGGTCGATCGAGCCCTCGGCCAGGACCGAGCCTTCGTGCAGCACGGTGACCTTGACGCCGAGGGCGCGCACGAACTCCATGTCGTGCTCGACCACCACCACGCTGTGGTCGCCCGCGATTTCGCGCAGCATGTCGGCGGTCTCCATCGTCTCGGCATCGGTCATGCCGGCGGCGGGCTCGTCGACCAGCAGCACCTTGGGGTCCTGGGCCAGCAGCATCCCGATCTCGAGCCACTGTTTCTGCCCGTGGCTGAGGTCGCCGGCCAGGTCGCCGCGCCGGGCGGTCAGGCGGATGCGCGCCAGGATCGCGTCGATCCGCGCGGCCTCGGCCCCCGTCAGGCGGGCGGCGAAGGTCTCCCACACCCCGCGCTTGCCGGACAGGGCCAACAGCAGATTGTCCTCGACGGTGTGGGTCTCGAACACCGTGGGCTTCTGGAACTTGCGGCCGATGCCCAGGCGGGCGATGTCGGCCTCGTCCTGCTTGGTCAGGTCCACCTCGCCCGCGAACAGCACGTCGCCCGTGTCGGGGCGGGTCTTGCCGGTGATGATGTCCATCATCGTGGTCTTGCCCGCGCCGTTGGGGCCAATGATCGCCCGCATCTCGCCCGGCGCCAGAACCAGCGACAGGGCGTTGATCGCCTTGAACCCGTCGAACGAGACCGAGACGCCGTCGAGATACAGGATCGAGCCCTGGGCCGCGACGACCATGCTCAGGCCTCCTGGCCCGCGGGCTTGTCGAGCGGTGCGTCCTCGCGCGGCTTGGCCTTGGCCGCGACGCGCGCGCGGCGCTTGGCCAGCCAGTGTTCGATCTCGCCCAGGACGCCGCGGGGCAGGAACAGGACGACGGCGATGAACAGCGCACCCAGCGCATAGGGCCAAGCCTCGGGCGCGGCGGTGGTGATCACCGTCTCGAACCGGTTCACGCCGATGGCGCCCAGCGCCGCGCCGATCAGCGTGCCGCGCCCGCCGACGGCGACCCAGACCACGACCTCGATCGAGTTGGCCGGCGAGAACTCGCCCGGATTGATGATCCCGACTTGGGGGACGTACAGCGCCCCCGCCACCCCGGCCATCATGGCCGATACGGTGAAGACGGCGAGCTTGTAGCCCTCGACCCGGTAGCCCAGGAACCGGGTCCGCGCCTCGGCATCGCGCACGGCGACCAGCACCTTGCCCGCGCGCGAGGACACGATCAGCCGGCAGATCACGTACCCCGCACCCAGCGCCAGGCAGGACAGCGCGAACAGCCCCGCGCGGGTGCGGTCGTCCTGTAGGTCGAAGCCCAGCACGTCCTTGAAGTCGGTCAGGCCGTTGTTCCCGCCGAACCCCATTTCGTTGCGGAAGAACGCCAGCATCAGCGCGTAGGTCATCGCCTGGGTGATGATCGACAGGTACACGCCCGTGACGCGCGAGCGGAAGGCGAACCAGCCGAACACGAAGGCCAACAGCCCCGGCACCAGCAGCACCATCAGGCACGCGAACCAGAACATGTCGAACCCGTACCAGAACCAGGGCAGCCCCTCCCAGTTCAGGAACACCATAAAGTCCGGCAGCACCGGGTGGGCATAGACGCCGCGGGTCCCGATCTCGCGCATCAGGTGCATGCCCATGGCATAGCCGCCCAGCGCAAAGAACGCCCCGTGGCCCAGCGACAGGATCCCGCAGAAACCCCAGACCAGGTCCACCGCTAGCGCCAGCAGCGCGTAGCACAGATACTTGCCCATCAGCGCGACGGCGAACGAGGGCACGTGCGCCGCGCTGCCGGGCTGCAGAGCCAGGTTGCACACCGGCACTGCGACGGCGGCGATCAGCAGCAGGCCCAGGAAGGCCCAGCCCCGCGGGGTGATGGTGCGCGAGATCATGCTTCCACCGCCCGGCCGCGCAGGGCGAACATGCCCCTGGGACGCTTTTGGATGAACAGGATGATGAAGACCAGCACCAGCACCTTGGCCAGCACCGCGCCCGAGAAGGGTTCGAGGAACTTGTTGGCGATACCCAGCGTCATGGCCCCCGCCAGCGCGCCCCACAGGTTGCCGACGCCCCCGAACACCACAACCATGAAACTGTCGACGATGTAGGACTGTCCCAGGTTCGGCGACACGTTGCCGATCTGGCTGAGCGCCACGCCCGCGATGCCAGCGATCCCGGCGCCCAAGCCAAAGGTCATCGCGTCGACCCAGCCGGTGCGGATGCCCATCGACGCCGCCATCCGCCGGTTTTGTGTGACCGCCCGCATGCGCAGGCCCAGGGGGGTCTTTTTGAGCACCACCAGCAGGCAGACGAACACGACCAGCGCAAACACCAGGATCCAGAGCCGGTTGTAGGTGATCGTCATCTGGCCCAGCTGGAAGGCGCCCGACATCCACTCGGGGTTGCCGACCTCCACGTTGTTGGCGCCGAACACGTCGCGCACGGTCTGCTGCAGCACCAATGCGACGCCCCAGGTAGCCAGCAGTGTCTCCAGCGGGCGGCCGTAGAGATAGCGGCAGATGCCCCGCTCGATCGCCACGCCGATGCCGCCCGACACCAGAAACGCCAGCGGCAGCGCGATGGCGAGCGAGGCGCCGAACAGCTCGGGCGCGTGGGCGCGGATCACCTCCTGCACGGCGAAGGTCGTGTAGGCGCCCAGCATCACCAGCTCGCCGTGGGCCATGTTGATGACACCCATCACGCCAAAGCTGATCGCCAGCCCAATGGCCGCGAGCATCAGCACCGAGCCGAGCGACAGGCCGAACCAGACGTTCTGCGCGGTCTCCCACATCGCGCGCGTCCGCTCGATATCGGCCAGGGCCGAGGCAGCGGCCGAGGCGATCAGCGCGCTCTCGGACTGGGCGGCGACGTTCAGCATGCCGAACACGTCGGCACGCCCGCTGTCGGCCAGCACCGAGATGGCGCCGACCTGCTCATCCTCGGCGGCCTCGGAGCCCACGATGCTGGCGGCGATGGCCAGGCCCAGCATCTCGGCGACCTCGGGGTCCTCCTCGTCGCGCTGCGCTGCGGCCAGCGCGGCCAATTGGGCGTCGTCGCGCGCTTCGAACGCCGCCTCGGCTGCGGCCAGGCGCAGCGCGGGATCGGGGTGGCGGAGCTGGAGCTGGCCGACCGCGGCCTCGATCTCGCGGCGAAGCGCGTTGTTGATCTTGATGCGTCGGGTATCGCGGCGGCCCAGCTCCTGGATGCGCGCGTCGGTGAACGGATCGTGGGCGAAGTCGTCGCGGCCCTCCTCGACCACCAGCACCACCTGGCCGGTGTCCTTGAGGACTTTGAGATCGCCGGCGCCCAGCGCCTCCAGCACGACGGCGGCGCGCGGGTGCCCGGTGGCGGCGATCTGGCGGATCACCTGGGCGCGGTCGTCGAACTCGCCGTCGGGCAGGGCCGCGACCAGCGCCTGGAACGCAGCGTCGTCCTGGGCCGAGGCAGGGCCCACCAGGCCCAGCGCCAAGAGCGCGGCCAGGACGGTTCGGAACAGTATCGTGATCGGGGGCAGCAGGCTCTGCAGCACGGGCGCCTCGCGCAGCGGGCACGCCCCGCCGTTTGCCAGGATGGCACGCCGGCCCGGTGGCTCGGCGCGGAGGGCGGGCCGCAGCGCAGCGACGGCCCGCCCGGGTCGCGTGTCGGACCGGCGTCAGCCGATCAGTTGGCCGCGCCGCCGCAGCTGTTGGTCTCGGTGTTGTAGTTGCCGCACGACATCGGCGGGCGCCAGTCCGCGATCAGCGGGGCGCTGTCGGGCAGGAAGTCGGACCAGGCATCGCCGACCACCAGACCGTCGGTCTGATCCACCACCTCGAACTGGCCGTCGTCCAGGATCTCGCCGATCAGCACCGGCTTGGTGATGTGGTGGTTCGGCATCATGGCCGAGTAGCCGCCGGTCAAGTTGGGCACCGCCACGCCGATGATGTCGTCGATCACGGCGTCGGCGTCGGTCGTGCCGGCCTTCTCGACCGCCTTTACCCACATGTTGAAGCCGATGTAGTGGGCCTCCATCGGGTCGTTGGTCACCCGATCCTCGTCGCCGATGAACTCGATCCACGCGTCGATGAAGGCGTCGTTCTCGTCGGTCTCGACGCTCATGAAGTAGTTCCAGGCGGCCAGGTGGCCGACCAGCGGGCCGGTGTCGATGCCCGCCAGTTCCTCCTCACCCACCGAGAAGGCGACGACGGGGCTGTCCGTCGCCTCGATGCCCTGGTTGGCCAGCTCCTTGTAGAACGGCACGTTGGCGTCGCCGTTGATGGTCGAGACCACGGCGGTCTTTTTGCCGGCCGATCCGAAGGCCTTGATGTCGGCGACGATCGTCTGCCAGTCGCTGTGGCCGAAGGGCGTGTAGTTGATCAGGATGTCTTCCTCGGCAACGCCGCTGTCCTTGAGGAACTGCTCCAGGATCTTGTTGGTGGTGCGCGGATAGACATAGTCGGTGCCGGCCAGCACCCAGCGCTCGACGCCCTGCTCCATCAGGTACTCGACCGCCGGGATCGCCTGCTGATTGGGGGCAGCGCCGGTGTAGAAGACATTACGCTGGCTCTCTTCGCCCTCGTACTGCACGGGGTAGAACAGGATCGAGTTCAACTCTTCGAACACCGGCAACACCGACTTGCGGCTGACCGAGGTCCAGCAGCCGAACACCACGTCGACGCCCTCGACCTCGATCAGCTCGCGCGCCTTTTCGGCGAACAGCGGCCAGTCCGACGCGGGGTCGACGACGACCGCTTCCAGCGGCCGGCCCAGCACGCCGCCCTTTTCGTTCTGCTGCTCGATCAGCATCAGCATGACGTCTTTTAGCGTCGTCTCCGAGATCGCCATGGTACCGGACAGCGAGTGCAGGATGCCGATCTTGATGGGTTCGCCCTCCTGGGCGAGCGCCGGGCCGGCGGTGAGGGCGGTGGCGGCCGCCAGGGCCGCGAGACTGCGCTTGAATATCATGGAGGTTGGTGTCCCTGTCGGTTTTCTCGATGCCCATAACGCTGCAAACGCCGTGCCATTTCTGGCAGGAAAACCGTTCACGCGCGATCGACCGCTTTGGCCCGGTATGTTCCCAAGCTGTCCGGTTGCGCTGCCTCTCTCGCGGGCAGGGGCACAGGGAAAATGCATAAGGCGGGCATTATTCCGCTGTGAAATTAATCAGTTCAGGCATGGAGGGAGAGCAACCCCTGCGTCGCGCAACGGAAGGTTGCACATCGATGCCAGGCCACGTCGGCGTTCCCAGGCGTTCGGGGCGCGCGCGCCGTCCCGGCCCATCCAACAAGGGCGACCGTCCGGGCACCGTCGATCCCGCGGGACCCAGACGGTGCTGGTGTCGGCCCCCGCGAGCGTCCGTTCGCCGTCGCCAGCCTCGCCGCTCCGCCCTCCCCAGCGCCGGTGCCGGCGCCGGCAGCCCTACAGCCGCTCGGCATGCCAGGCGATGTGATCCTCCATGAACGAGGCCACGAAGTAGTAGCTGTGGTCGTAACCCGGCTGCAGGCGAAACAGCCCGGGGGTGCGCGTCTCGGCCATCGCGGCGGCCAGCGCCTCGGGCTTGAGCAGATGCAGGAACTGGTCCGACGCGCCCTGGTCGATCAGCACGTCGCCGCCCTCCAGCCCCACCTCGCGTAGCTGCACGCTGGCATCGAACCGGCGCCACAACGCCGCGTCCCCGCCCAGATACGCCCCCAGCTGCTTGTGCCCCCAGTCGCTGGCCGAGGGGTTGGCGATGGGCGCGAAGGCCGAGACCGAGCGGAACAGGTCCGGATAGGCCATCGCCAGCGTCAGGGCGCCGTGCCCCCCCATCGAATGCCCGGTGATGCCCTGGCGCTCCTCGTCGATGCCGAAGTTGGCCGACACGATGGCGGGCAGTTCCTGGGCCACATAGCGGCGCATCCGGTAATTGTGGGCCCACGGCTCCTCGGTCGCGTCGACATAGAAGCCCGCCCCCTGGCCCAGGTCGAAGGCGTCGTCGTCGGGCACGTCCGCGCCCCGGGGCGAGGTGTCGGGGAACACCAGCGCGATGCCCTGCTCGGCCGCCCAGCCCTGGGCCCCGGCCTTGGTCATGGCGTTCTCGTGCGTGCAGGTCAGGCCCGAGAGGTACCACAGGCACGGCACCGGCCCCGCCTCGGCCGCGGGGGGCAGATAGACGGCAAAGGTCATGTCGCACTGGCAGGCCTGCGAGCGGTGGCGATAGACGCCCTGCACGCCCCCGAAGGCGCGGTTCTCGGACACGGTTTCCATGGCTCTTCCCCCTCTGCGGCGCCTCGGCGCTGGGTTCCGCGCCGGGGCCGCGATGTCAACCGGATCGGGCGCCGCCGGGCCCGCCGGGCCTGCGCGGTCCGTATCGGCCGCGCCCCGGTGACGCGGTGCGTCGCCTGGCCTCGGTGGCCACGGCCACCACCGCTTGCGCCGCGCCCTGGCGGCCCGCACCCGGGCATGGGCCATCGGCGCGCTGTCCACCCCCGCGGGCATCGGCGGCCTGTCCACCGGCGTGGGCATCGGCGCGGCGCGGCCGGTGGGCGCAACCGCGCCGAAGGCAAAGCCGATCTCGGCCCGCTACCGATCGCGCTCGGCGCGACCCAGCCGCGCGGCGGTCCGCCGGGTGGCGATGCCCGGGGTCGACAACGTTGGCACCGGCCGCCCGCGACTGGCGCGACGCGCCGGT
>JBCCMW010000126.1:0-10403 GCA_039026175.1 Pseudomonadota bacterium | reverse complement strand
TCGCGCGCCCTCGCGCGTTCCGCCTCGCGCGCCCTCGCGCGTTCCGCCTCGCGCGCCCTCGCGCGGTCTGCCTCGCGCGCCCTCGCGCGGTCTGCCTCGCGGGCGCGCTGGCGGTCGTCGACGCGCGCGTCGGGGCCGCGCCGCGCGCGGGGCGGGATGACGGACCAGCCCCGATGCCGCAGGTCGCGCTGGCGCTGCAGGTCGAGCTGGCGCTGCGTCTCGCGCTCGACATCGGCAGGGCCTGCCGGCCGCTCGTTGGCATTGTCGGCCAGTGCCGGGACGGCCGGCGCCACCAGGGCGAGCGACAGGACGACACCCAGGATATTGATCACGCGTCGCGCCATGGCGAACCTCCTATCAGACGCTCGTTAAACGGGAACTGCGCCGGGATCCGTCGCCCGGCTTCTGGGCACACGGGACCGTGACACCGCTGTTTCTGTCCCAAAACAGCACATCAACACGGGCCCGCTGATTGACACGTCACCCGACACGTAACACGCTTTTTCGATAGGCGGAGGAAAAGATCCGTCGAGGGAGGACACCGACCGCCAAGCGGAACGCCAGGGAGTGACGACCATGAAGGTCATGCAGATTCTCAAGCTGAAAGGGTCAACCGCCGTCGAGACCATCGCCCCCGACGCCCGCGTGGGCGAGGCGGTGGCGCGACTGTCGCACAAGCGCATCGGCGCCCTGGTCGTCGCGGGTGACGACGGCAGCGTCGCCGGCATCGTGTCCGAGCGCGACGTGGTGCGCCAGTTGGGCAGCGACGGGGCATCGATCCTGAACCTGCCCGTCAGCGCGATCATGACGTCCCGGGTCAAGACCTGCTCGCCCGAGGAGGATGCCATCGTGGTGCTGGAGCGGATGACCGACGGGCGTTTTCGCCACATGCCGGTGTTGCTGCGCGGCAAGCTTGCCGGCCTGCTCTCGATCGGCGATGTCGTGAAGGCGCGCATCGGCGAGATCGAGGCGGAGAATGAGGCGATGGCGCACATGTTGAGCGGCTGAGCCGCTTGCCGCAGACCCTGTGCCCAGCCTACCTGTGCCCAGCCGACCTGCGCCCAGCCGACCTGTGCCCAGCCGACCTGTGCCCAGCCGACCTGTGCCCAGCCGCCCGGCGCGCCGACCGACCGCCAGAGAGCAGGACGCAGAGCAGGACGCCGACTGGGACCGTGACCAGAACCACGCTCATCGCGATCGCCGCCGTCGCGCTGCTCGCCGTGCTGGGCGGGCTGGCCGGCGGCGACTTGATCCGGGCGCTGACAGGCCCCACAGCGCCCGACCGCACGGCGTTCGAAGCCGACCTCCGCAGTTCGGCCCAAGGCGGCATCTTCGAGGTATGGCGCCGCTACAGGCCGCAGGAGTACGGCGAGACGGTGGATGCGCTCTATGCGCTGGTCGAGGCTGGCGAGCCGGATGCCACGGTGCGGGCCGAGGCCGAGGCACGCACCGCCGCCGTGCGCCGCGGTCTGGCCGACGGCGCCATCGCCGCGCCCGACGCCATGCTGGTCGCCTATTTCCGCAGCACGGCGGCGGTGATGCGGCACTACCAGGGTTCGGCCCCGCAGACCTGTGCCCGCTTCGCCGCCTATGGCGCGGCCAACATCGCCGGGCCGGACGCCAGCACGCTGCCTGCCGTGGTGATCGAAAACGCGCGCATCGGGCTGGAGGCCCTGTTCGAGGCCGAGGCCGCCGGGGTCGAGCGCGCGCCCGCCGACGATGCCGTGTACGACGCCTTCGCCGGCTTTGCGCGCAGCCAGGGGATGAGCGAGGCGAGCCTGGCGCTGGTGACCCAGGTGCTGATCGACGATCCCGGCTACTGCGCGGCGTCGATTGCGCTGGTCGACGCGCTGGCCGCCATGCCCGCGCCCGAGGGGCCGCGCCTGCGCGCGACGCTGCTGCGCGACGCCGCCCAACGCTGAGCCCGCCAAACTAAGCCCCGCCACGCTAAGCCCCGCCAAACTAAGCCCCGCCACGCCGTCGGTACCGGGCCCGCTGCCCGACCGACCCGCCAGCCAACCCAGGGCAGCACCCCCAGCCAGCGCCCCGACCCGCACCCCGACCTGTAGCCCCGACATCCGTCCCCTTGACGCTTGCCACCCGGCACGGTTTGTCGGCCGGAAACGCGGAGGAAAGCCCATGCGCGTCGGCCTCTACCCAGGCACCTTCGATCCGGTGACGCTGGGCCACATCGATATCATCCGCCGCGCCACCCGCCTGGTCGACAAGCTGATCGTCGGGGTCGCGATCAACCGCGACAAGGGCCCGCTGTTCACGCTGGAGGAGCGCACGGCGATGCTGGAGGCCGTGTGCGCCGAGCACGCGTCGAACGGCTGCGAGATCCTGGTGCGCCCGTTCGAGAACCTGCTGATGCAGTTCGCCGAGGAGCAGGGCGCGGCGGTCATCATCCGCGGCCTGCGCGCCGTCTCGGACTTCGAGTACGAGTTCCAGATGGTCGGCATGAACCGCGCGCTGAACGACGAGATCGAGATGGTGTTCCTGATGGCCGAGGCCGCGCACCAGGCGATCGCGTCCAAACTGGTCAAGGAGATCGCGCGCATGGGCGGTGACATCTCGCAGTTCGTGACGCCCGAGGTGGAGAGCGCGCTGAAGGCGCGGTTCCACGACGCCGCCTCGGCGCACTGACGCGGGCCGCGCGGGCGGGCACAGCGGGCACGACAGGAGCGGCGGCAGCGGGAGGCGAGGATGCGCAGCAAGGTGGTCTCGGCGGCGGATGCGGCGCGGCTGGTGCGCGACGGCGATGTGCTGACCACCTCGGGCTTCGTCGGCATCGGCGTGCCGGACGCGCTGTTGCAGGCCATCGCCGAGCGTTTCGCCGCCGAGGGCAAGCCCAAGGGCCTGGGCCTGGTGTTCGCCGCGGGCCAGGGCGACGGGGGCGAGCGCGGGCTGAACCGGCTGGGCGCGCCGGGGCTGCTGGACTGGATCGTCGGCGGCCACTGGGGGCTGATCCCGGCGCTCGGCCGGCGCGCGATGGCGGGCGAGATCCGCGGCTGGAACCTGCCCCAGGGCTGCATCGCGCAGCTCTACCGCGACATCGCCGCCGGCAAGCCGGGGATGCTGTCCAAGGTGGGGCTGGAGACCTTCGTCGACCCGCGGCTGGGCGGCGGGCGGATCAACGACCGCTCGACCGAGGACCAGGTGACGCTGGTCGAGATCGGCGGCGAGGAGATGCTGTTCTACCGCCGCCAGCCGATCAGCGTGGCGCTGCTCCGCGGCACCACGGCCGACGAGGCCGGCAACATAACCATGGAGGACGAGGCGCTGGTGATCGACGTGCTGGCCCAGGCGATGGCCGCGCGCAACAACGGCGGGCTGGTTCTGGTGCAGGTCGCGCGTGTGGCCGCAGCGCGCACGCTGAACCCGCGCGACGTGGTGATCCCCGGCGCGCTGGTCGACGCGGTGGTGGTGGCCGAGCCGGATCTGCACCTGCAGACCTACGCCACGCGCTACAGCCACGCCTTCACCGGCCGCTACCGCGCCCCCGCCTCGGCCGCGGCGCCCATGACGCTGGACGCGCGCAAGGTGATCGCCCGGCGCGCGGCGATGGAGCTGCCGATGGGCGGGGTTGTGAACCTGGGCATCGGGATGCCCGAGGGCGTGGCCGCCGTCGCCGCCGAGGAAGGGCTGACCGAGCAGGTGACCCTGACGGCCGAGCCCGGCGTGGTGGGCGGCACCCCGGCCTCGGGCCTGGATTTCGGCGCCGCGGTCAACACCGACGCTATCATTCCGCAGAACGCGCAGTTCGACTTCTACGACGGCGGCGGGCTGGACATGGCGTGCCTGGGCATGGCCGAGGCGGACGCCGCGGGCAACGTCAACGTCTCGCGCTTCGGGCCCAAGCTGGCGGGCGCGGGCGGGTTCATCAACATCTCGCAGGCGGCCAAGTCGCTGGTCTTCGCGGGCACCTTCACCGCGGGCGGGCTGGACGTGGCCGTCGGCGACGGCGCGCTGGCGGTGCGGGCCGAAGGGCGGGCGCGCAAGTTCCGCGCGGCGGTCGAGCAGATCACCTTTGCCGGCGCCCGGGCCGCGCGTCTCGGCCAGCCCGTGCTGTACGTGACCGAGCGGGCGGTGTTCCGGCTGACGGCCGAGGGGCTGCAGCTCACGGAACTGGCCCCCGGCGCGGACCTGCAGCGCGACGTGCTGGGCCAGATGGACTTTGCCCCCATCGTGGACGAGGTCGCGGCGATGGACGCGCGGCTGTTCCGCGACGAGCCGATGGGCCTGCGCCAGGAGCTGCTGCACCTGGACCTGGCCAGCCGCATCCAGCTCGATCCCGAACGGCGCCGGGTCTTCGTGAATTTCGAGAACAAGCGCGTGCGCGGGGTCGAGGACGTGGACGCCATCGCCGCCGCACTGCGCGCCGTGCTCGAGCCGCTGGGCCACACGGTCGAGGCCATCGTGAACTATCGCAACACCCGCATCGCCGAGGAGGCCGAGGCCGCGTGGGCCGAGATGGTGGCCGACATCGCGGGCACCCACTACAGCCGGGTCAGCCGCTATTCGGGCTCGGCCTTCCTGCGCATGAAGCTCGGCCGCGCGCTGGCGGACCGCCAGATGTCGGCGCACGTGTTCGAGACCGAGGCCGAGGCCCGCGCCTTTATCGAACAGCGCTGACCCGCCCGGGCGAGGCATGGTCGTCCGACCGAGCGGTGCACGCCCTCTGGGGCGCGCCCGGCAGGATATAGCGCAGGGTGCGTGCACCGCAGCGCCGGACCCCGTACCGCGCGCCCGCCGGCGTTGACTTTTGACCGGGCCGGCGCGCTCGGGTAGTGCACGCGCGGTACACCGGGAGGACACCATGCTGACGCGACTGACCTGCGCCCTCGCCCTGCTCCTCGCCCTCGCCATCCCAACCATCGCGACGGAGGCCAAGGCCGTGGAAATCAAGGACCCAGAAAACACGCTGATCATCGAGCTGAAAAGCGGCGAAGTGGTCATCGAGATGCTGCCGGACGTGGCGCCCAAACACGTGGACCAGATCAAGTCGCTGGTCCGCGACGGCCAGTACGACAACGTCGCCTTTCACCGGGTGATCGATGGCTTTATGGCCCAGACCGGCGACGTGCGTTATGGTGACATGGAGGATGACTTTAATTTGCGCCGCGCCGGCACCGGCGGGTCGGAGCGGCCGAACATCCCGGCCGAGTTCAGCCAGGTGCCGTTTTCGCGCGGCGCCGTCGGCATGGCCCGTTCGCAGAACCCGGACAGCGCGAACTCGCAGTTCTTTATCATGTTCGAGGACGGCTTCTTCCTGAACGGCAACTACACCGTTTGGGGCACCGTGATCTCGGGTATGGAGCATGTGGACAACATCACCCGGGGCGAGCCGCCGTCCAGCCCGGACCGGATGGTCAAGGTCACCGTCGCCGCCGATCGCGAGTGACGGCCCTGTCGCGGCTGGCGCACGGGCGGTGACAGGCGCCCGGCGGTGGAGTTCGGCACGCTGATCCCCGACGGGCTGTCGCCGCTGGCGGCGGCCGGTCTGGTGGCGGTCAGCGCGCTCACCTCGATGATGACCGCCGTCCTCGGCATCGGGGGCGGTGTGACGCTGCTGGCGGTGATGGCCAGCCTGATGCCGCCCGCGGCGCTGATCCCGGTGCATGGGGTGGTGCAGGCCGGCTCGAACGCCGGGCGCGCGGTGCTGATGCTGCGCGAGGCGGCGCTGCCGGTGATCCTGCCCTTTGCGCTGGGCGGCGCGGTGGGCGCGCTGGCCGGCGGCGCGCTGTCGGTCGAGCTGCCGGCAGCGGTTCTGCAGCTCGTGATCGGCGGCTTCATCCTGGCGATGCTGTACGTCCGCGCGCCCAGGGCGGCCGAGCGGGTGCCGCGCGCGGGCCTGATGCCGCTGGCCGGCGCCGCGACCAGCCTGTTGACCATGTTCGTCGGCGCGACGGGCCCGTTCGTCGCCGCACTCCTGCGCCGGCTGGAGCTGCCAAAGCAGCGCTTCGTCGCTACCCTCGCGGTGCTGATGACACTGCAGCACGCGCTCAAGATTGCGGTGTTCGGCCTGTTCGGTTTTGCCTTCGCCGCCTGGCTGCCGCTGATCGCGGCGATGATCGCCACCGGGTTCGCAGGCACGGTGGCGGGCCGGGCGATACTGGTGCGGATGGACGAGGCGCTGTTTCGCCGCGCGCTGGACATGGTGCTCACGCTGCTGGCATTGCGGCTCTGCTGGGTGGGGGTGGCCGACCTGGCCGCCTGAGCCGCCCGCACCGCCCGAGCCGCCCGCACCGTCGACCACGGAGAGTGCCATGCCGCGCCTGCCCTTCGCCCTCGCCCTCGCCCTTGCCTTGTCCCTTGCCGCGATGTCGCATGCGCGCGCCCAACAGCCCACGCCGCCCGACGGGGGTGTGATCGCCGTCGCCACGGCGGACGAGGGCGCGGACGGGACCTGCCGCCCGTCCTGGGCCGTTGCGGCCGACACGGGCGCGACCGGGCTCTACAGCGTGCGGGGCGAGATCGTGTACCGCGACGCCGAGACGGCGGAGACGACCAGCATCCCGCTGCAGCACCTGTTCCCCTATCCCGACGACGCCGGGATCGCGCGCGACCGCAGCATCGTCGTGATCAACTCGGCCACCGCTTGTGCCGCGCTGCGCATCGAGATCACGGTCGAGCACTGCACGTACCAGCAAGACCGCCCCGCCGAGCGCGCCTGTCCCCCCAACATGATGTATCAGGGCGGCGGCGGCTTTGCCGCGATCGAGGTGACGCGCGAGGATAAGGGGCTGTAGCCGGCTCTGGGCCGGTCCGCTGCGCGCGCGGCTGGACGGCCGGGGAACCCGGCGCTAGGCGGGCGGCATGGATCTGGCCGCCTTCGACTTCGACCTGCCGCCCGAGCGCATTGCGCTGCGCCCGGCCGACCCGCGCTCGTCTGCCCGGCTGCTGGTCGCCACGCCCCACGGGCAGACCGACGCCAGGGTGATCGATCTGCCGCGCTTTCTGGCGCCCGGCGACGTGCTGGTGGTCAACGACACGCGCGTGATCCCGGCGCGGCTGGCGGGCGAGCGGCGCCGCGACACCGACGACGGCAGCGGTATCGCGCGGATCGAGGCGACGCTGGCCGAGCCGGTGCCCAGCGCCGATGCGGCCGCCGCGGCGGCCGAGGGCGCCTGGCCCGCCCGCTGGCGCAGCCTGGTCCGCCCGGTCAAGCGGCTGCGCGCGGGCGATGTGGTGCGCTTTGCCGGCGGGCTGGCCGCAACTGTCGAGCAGGCGCCCGGCGAGGGGCTGGCTCCGCTGGTCTTCGACCGTGCCGGTCCCGCGCTGGAGCGCGCCATCGCCGCGGCCGGCGTGATGCCGCTGCCGCCCTACATCGCGGCCCGCCGCGCGGCCGACGCCCGCGATGCCGAGGACTACCAGACCGTGTTCGCCCGCCGGCCCGGCTCGGTCGCGGCGCCCACCGCGGCGCTGCACGCCGACGGCGCGCTCCTGGCTGCGCTGGACCGCGCCGGGATCGAGCGCGCGGCGCTGACCCTGCACGTCGGCCCCGGGACCTTTCTGCCGGTCAAGACCGAGCGGATCGAGGCCCACACCATGCACGCCGAGCGCGGCACGATCCCGCCCGAAACCGCGGCCCGGCTGAGCGCGGCCCGGGCCGAGGGGCGGCGACTGATCGCCGTCGGCACGACCTCGCTCCGCCTGCTCGAAACCGCGGCCCGCGAGGACGGCAGCATCGCGCCGTTCGAGGGTTCGACCGACATCTTCATCCGGCCCGGCCACCGGTTTCGCGGGGCGGACGGGCTGATGACCAATTTCCACCTGCCGCGCTCGACGCTGTTCATGCTGGTCTCGGCCCTGATGGGGCTCGAGCGAATGCAGGCGCTCTATGCGCACGCCATCGCGTCGGACTACCGCTTCTACTCCTACGGCGACGCGTCGCTGTTGCTGCCCGGGGCCACGGCGACAGCGACAGCGACGGCGGGGGCGGGGGCGAGGGCGGGGGCGAGGGCGAGGGCGAGGGGGCGCTGAACCGCGACTGTCGGGTGCTGCAGCAACCGGCCCCAGCGTGGGCGCCGACCGAAAACGACATCGGATGCCGCGTCCAGGCGCGACCCGGCGACCGGGGTTCTGGCAGGGCTGACTGCGACACCGGCGCTGTCGCGGCAGGCCGGATGGGGGACCACAGGCACGCGGGATACGCCCCGCGGCCCACCGCACCGGAGCAGCACCGCCGCCCAAGGCGGACCGCCACTGCGGCAGACGCCGCGGCACCATCACGCCGCCGACGGGCCCCTGTGCCGGGAGGCCGACGGCGGTGACCGATCCTCTGTGCCCGCGGTGCCGCTGCGGGCCTGCGACGCAACCCGAGGCCGTCTCCAGCCACGAAAGGCACCGCGCCATGCTGATGGTGTTCCGCAACGCCTGGGCCCTGCTGCTGGGCATGTTCCTGCTGCAGGTGGGCAACGGCATGCAAGCCACGGTGCTGGGTATCCGCGGCGCGCTGGAGGGTTTCGACAACACGGTGCTGGGCATCGTGATGACCGGCTACTTCGTGGGTTTCTTCGGCGGCGCCTGGGTAACGCCGGTGCTGCTGCGCCGCGTCGGTCACGTGCGCACCTTCGCGGCCCTCGCCTCGCTGATCTCCGCCGCCTTTATCATCTATGGCTGGGCGGTGGATCCGGTGGCCTGGACGGCGATGCGGATCCTGACGGGGTTCTGCTTTTCGGGCGTCTACGTCGTGGCCGAGAGCTGGCTCAACAATCAGGCGACCAACGAGACGCGGGGGCAATCGCTCTCGATCTACCTGATCTTTCAGATGGGCGGGATCGTGCTGGCCCAGGCGGTGGTGCCGCTGGCCGACCCCTCGGGCTATGACCTGTTCATCGTGATGACGGTGGCGGTGTCGCTGGCCTGTACGCCGATCCTGTTGTCGGCCAGCCCCGCCCCGGTGTTCGAGACGGCGCGGCAGATGTCGATCCTCGCGCTCTATCGCATCTCGCCCCTGGGCGCGGTGGCCTGCGTGCTGATGGGGGCGGTGTTCGCCACGATGTTCGGCATGACGGCGGTCTGGGGCTCGGCGCTGCAGCTCTCGCCGGTCGACATCTCGCTGATCGTGGGCGCGCTCTACGCCGGCGCGATGGTGCTGCAGTATCCGATCGGCTGGCTCTCGGACCGGGTGGACCGGCGCCTGCTGATCGCGGCGGTCTGCGTGGTCGGTGCCGTTGCGGCACTGGGCATGGGCGTGGTGGGCCGCAACACCAATCTGCTGGTGGCAACGGCCTTTGTGGTGGGCGGCGTGGCCAACCCGCTGTACTCGCTGGTCCTGGCCCACACCAACGACTTTATGGATTGGGAGCAGATGGCCGGTGCGGCCGGCGCGCTGGTGCTGCTGACCGGGATCGGCGCGGCGGGTACGCCCTTCCTGGTGGGCAGCCTGATGGATGTGGTGGGGCCGGTCGCCTATCCGGCGGTGATGGTGTCCTGCTTCTCGGGCATCGCAGGCTATGCCGGCTATCGCATGACGGTGCGCCCGGCGACGCCGGTGGACGACACGCTGCCCCATACCGCCCTGGCGCCCACGATGTCGCCTGTTACCGTCTCGGCCGCGCAGGAGGTCTATGCCGCCGCAGCCGAGGCCCAAGCGAGCGACGAAGCCGGCGACGGTGCAGGCGACGGGGCAGGCGACGGGGCAGGCCGCGGGGCACGCGACGGGGCGCGCGACAGGGCGCTCGACAGGGTACACGATGGCGCGCGCGACGGGGCGCGCGACGGGGCGCGCGACGGGGCAGAAGGGGGCGAGGCCGAGATCGTCGCACCGGACGCCGCCGATACCCGCAACGAGCCCGGCTGGGGCGACGAGAAAGCGCGCCCGGGCTGGCGCGAGGCCTGACCCACCCAGACACAGGTTCAAGCGCCGTGCGGCAGACCGGCGGACCGGTATGCGCCCGCAGCTACCGTTCGGACGCCGCTGCGACCGCACAGCACAGGGCGCAAGGTCGGGCCGAAGGTCGGCTTGCCGGCGCGCGCGCAAGCATGTTCCACATTGGTCGAAGCACTCGCACGGCCACCCTCGGCGCGCCGTCGTCGTGCGCCGCAGCACGGGAGGAACAGCATGGCCACCAGCTACGATATCGTCGTGATCGGCGCCGGACCCGGGGGCTATGTCGCCGCCATCCGCGCAGCCCAGCTTGGCCTCAAGACCGCGATCATCGAGCGCGAGCACCTGGGCGGCATCTGCCTGAACTGGGGCTGTATCCCGACCAAGGCGATGCTGCGCTCGGCCGAGGTGTTCCACCTGATGCACCGGGCCAAGGAGTTCGGGCTGAAGGCCGGCGACATCGGCTACGACCTGGACGCGGTCGTGCAGCGCTCCCGCGGTGTGGCGAAGCAGCTTTCGGGTGGCATCGCGCACCTGTTCAAAAAGAACAAAGTCGTCACCGTGATGG
>JBCCMW010000125.1:0-10423 GCA_039026175.1 Pseudomonadota bacterium | reverse complement strand
TGAAACAATTGGGCTTAAGCGAACCGTAAGCGGTCGCGGGGTTGCAACACTATAGGCCATTTGGTTGCAGCCTCACGATTTGGAGGATGCTATGCACGAGACAGGAAGCTTATTTACCGGCGCAGGAGAGCGCAAATACCTGACCGTTTCCGAGCGAGACCGGTTCTTTGCCGAAGCTGCTAAAGAAGAGTTACGCTTCTTCGCCTATTGCCTTTTGCTCTCGCTCACCGGATGCCGCGTCTCAGAGGGCTTGGCGCTCATACCCGCTCATGTCGATGTCGAAGAATGCGCTGTGCGGTTCCGCACGTTGAAACGCCGCAGGGGCCAACCGCCCAAATGGCGTTCTGTACCGGTACCTACTGAGTTGGTGCGGCTCCTTCAGAGCCTATTCCATCACCGAAATACACCGCTCTTCCCCTACCATCGCTCCACCATTTGGCGGCGCGTGCAAGCGGTTATGTTTCGGGCCGGGATCAAAGGGGCACAAGCCACCCCCAAGGCCTTTCGGCATTATTTCGGGGTGCAAGCCGATGCCCACGCCATCCCTCAGCCCATTTTGAAGCGCTGGATGGGCCATAGCAAACTCGAAAGCACCGAAATCTACCGTCAGGCCGTCGGCGCGGAGGAAGCCGCCTTAGCCGCAAGGCTTTGTTGGCTGGAACCCGATCAATCAACAACGATGGAGGCGCTATGACTTCAACGCAAAGAGTAGCTATTAATCAAAAGATAGGCCGACGCGTGCGTGAGCTACGCGAGCGCAGTGGCTTTTCTCCGGGTCGATGCCGCCGTGCCGGCCGACGGCGTGGCCCGTGCCCACCGACCCCGCGCCCCGCCCACAGCAGATCCCGACACCGTCTGAACCACCGGGATCAACCGCCGCCGCGCCAGGGCGGGCGCCCAGCACACGGGCCGCCCGCCGGGCGCTGCTGTGCCAGGGACGTACACGCCATGCCTGCACTCGACCGTCGGGCGGCCACCGTCGCCGCCTGCCTCGTTGCGATGCCGCCGATCGCCATCGCCCCCCTCGCCGCCCACGCCGACGACGTGCACGGAGACGGCCCCGTCCGCGCCGACGGCCATGCGCCCATCGGCGTGATGGGCGACCATCTCCACGCCGCCGGCGAGATCATGTTCTCGTACCGCTTTATGCAGATGGACATGGGCGGCAGCCGGATCGGCACCGACCAGGTCTCGCCCGCGACCATCGTCACCACCGTGCCCAACCGCTTCTTCGGCGCGCCGATGCAGCCGCCCACGCTGCGCGTCGTCCCCACCGACATGACCATGCAGATGCACATGCTGGGGGCGATGTTCGCGCCGACCGACTGGCTCACGCTGATGGCGATGACGATGTACATCGACAAGGAGATGGACCACATCACCTTCGCCGGCCCCGTGGGCACCGACGTGCTGGGCGGCTTTACGACCGAGAGCGCGGGTCTGGGCGACACCAGCGTCGCGGCGCTGATCGGGCTCTACGACGACGGCACCCACAAGCTGCACCTGAACGCGGGGCTGAGCCTGCCGACCGGCTCGATCACCGAAACGGGGCAGATCCTGACCCCGATGGGCGGGCAGCCCACCGTGCGCCTGCCCTATTCGATGCAGCTCGGCTCGGGCACCGTCGACCTCAAGCCCGGCGCCACCTATCGCGGCACCAGCGGCGCGCTGGGCTGGGGCCTGCAGGCGATCGGCACGCTGCGTCTGGGCCGCAACGACGAGGGCTATTCGCTGGGCGACGGGGCGACGGCGACGGGCTGGGTGAGCTATGCGCCGGCGCCGTGGATCAGCGTCTCGGGCCGGGTCGAGGGCGCGACCCTGGGTGCCATCGACGGGCGCGACGCGCTGATCGCGGGGCCGGTGCAGACCGCGGACCCCGACAACTACGGCGGCCGGACGATCAGCCTGTTCGCCGGCGTCAATCTGGCCGGCCAGTCGGGCTTTCTGCGCAACCAGCGCCTGGCCTTCGAGATCGGCCTGCCGGTCTACCAGGACCTCAACGGGCCGCAGATGGAGACGAACTGGACGGCCACCTTCGGCTATCAGGTCGCGTTTTGAGCCGCGTGGCGTCACGCGTCGGCCGGGCCTTTGCCTGCTGGGCGTCTCCCGGCGAGACCCGTCCCAGCTCGGCCCGTACCGGCTGGGCCAGTGCCCGCTCGGCCCGTTCCCGCTGGGCCCGTTGCCGCTGGGCCCCTCCCGTCGGGGCCAGTTGCCGCTGGGCGCGTGCCGGCGGGGTGCGTTCCCGGCTCGGCCCCTCCCGGCTGGGCGCGTTCCAGGCTCAGCCCCTCCCGGCGGGGCCCGTGCCGACTGGGCCATGTCGGCTGGGCCATGTCGGCTGGGCCCGTTCTCGCTGGGCGGCTTCGCGGCGGGGCGCGTGTCCGCGGCAAGTGTCCAGACCGGCGTCGTGTGCGTGCAACCCGTGCCGCTTTCACCCTTTTCCGGGGCGTTGGGCCATGGTCGGCCCGCCCCTTCTTGAGGATCGCAACCGAGAGGATCCACCGATGACCCACCTTCGCCTGTTCGTCCTGGCCGCGGCCGCGGCTGCCTGGCTGGTGTCGCCAGCGGCGGCGCACGACTACACCGTGGGCACGCTCAAGATCGACCACCCATGGGCCCGGCCGAACCTGCCCGACCGGCCCACCGCCGCCTATGCCGCGATCGAGAATCCGGGCGGCGAGGCGGACCGGCTGATCGCCGCCAGCTCGCCCGCCTTCGGACGCGTCGAGCTGCACCTCAGCGAGATGCAGGACGACGTGATGACGATGCGGCGTGTCGAGGGGATCGCGGTACCCGCCGACGGCGCGGTGGCGCTGGAGCCGGGGGGCTTTCACGTCATGCTGTTCGACGCCGATGCGCTGTACGAGGAAGGAGCGCGGTTCCCGTTGACACTCACCTTCGAGCGCGCCGGCAGCGTGACGGTGGAGGTGGCGGTCGAGCGCCGCGGCAGCGGCAAGGTCGACCACAGCGGGCATGGGGGACATGGCGCTGGCCACGGCACCATGGACCACAGCGGCCACGGCGACACGGTGAGCGAATAGCCCGCCGACCTGCGGCCGACGGCCCCGGAACCCTCAGCGCCGGAGGCGCCTTCGGCGCATCGGGTTCCGGGGCCTTCGGCCGCCGTAGGGGCTGGCCCAGGGGGGCTGGCCCGGGTCGCCGCTGCGGCGCCCGCCGGGGAGGAGAGCGCCATGCAGGTGGCCAAAGCCGAGGACTGGTGGCGCGTCACCCCGCTCGCCGACGGCATCAGCCTGATCGACGAGCCGCATATCGAGCCGATGTACCGCTGCAACTGCTGGCACGTGCGCGGGCGCGATCGGGACCTGTTGATCGACAGCGGCATGGGCGTCGTCTCGCTCCGCGCCTGGGTGCCGCTGGTCACCGAAAAGCCGCTGCTGGCGGTCGCCAGCCACACCCACTTCGACCACATCGGCTGCCACCACGAGTTTGCGCACCGCGCCGTGCACCGGGCCGAGGCCGCACTGCTGGCCGCCCCGGGTCGGCGAGAGACGCTCGCCGACGTCTACGCGACCGACGCGATCTTCACCCGCCTCCCGCCCGGCTGGGACGCGCCGCGCTATGCCGTCGCCCCCGCGCCCGCGACCCAGCTTTTGGAGGACGGGGCGGTGATCTCGACCGGCGACCGGCACTTCGAGGTGGTGCATACCCCGGGACACAGCCCCGGTGGCATCGCGATGTGGGAGGCGGCGACGGCGACCCTCTTCTCGGGCGATATCGTCTATGACGGCCCGCTGATCGAGGACACCTACCACGCCGACCCGGACGACTATGTCGCCTCGATGCGGCGGCTGCTGGCCCTCCCGGCGCGCACGGTGCACGGCGGTCACTTTCCCAGCTACGGCGGCGAGCGCCACCGCGCCATCATCCGCGCCTGGCTGGATGCCAAGGGCGCCTGACGCGCGCCGCCCGTCCCGAAACCGCCGCCGCGCACCGGCAGGCCGAGCGCGTCGCACCCTCGCCAGCGCGCAGCGGGGACCGCACGTCGCACTCTGGTTCGCGCACAGGCAAAGGCCGGCCGGGTGTTCCGTCTCCGCCACCGGGGTCTCTGCCGCGGTCGCGTGACCGTCGCGACGGTCGATGGCACCAAAAAGGGGTGCGCCGAGCGTCGAGGCCGGAGAGGGCTGCGGTGCGCGCTTCCGGCGGCGGATCACGCCGTTCGTCGCGACCCGGGGGCATGCGCGAAGGGGAGGCTGGGGCATGCCGTGCAGGTGCCGGTCGAATTCCCGACCTCGGCTGATGCCGGCGTGCGCTGGGGCTGGATCGGGACCCTGGACGTGCGTCGTCGACGGGAGACCGACGAACGCGATCAACCCTCGCCGATGCGGGCCCGGGGGTCGCCATCCCCGCAGGCACCGGCGCACGGCCCGGTGCCTCGCCGGGCATCGTGCATGCGGGCTGGACGTGCCCATTGGGGACGGGCGGGTCGCCGCATGGCAGCGAAGCGGGCGTCCCTCAGCCCGCCTGTCGCCCGGCCCAGCCCGGCGCGGTTCGGCCCGGCGCGGTTCGGCCCGGCGCGGCTCGGCCCGGCCCAGCCGGGCTCGGCTCAGCCGATGGCCTGGGCCTCGGCTTCTGTGCGTCGGGGTGCTATCGAGAGGGTCGGCTTCACGGGCGTGGCGTCGGTCGTCGACGGTGCGGACGGTGCAGCGTCCTGTGCCTCGGCAAGGCGCGGGGACCGCGGATCCTCCCCAGCGCCCGTGTGCCGTCTCTCGGGATGGCGTGTCGGCGGGGACGGGCCTGCGGTACGCGCCAGCCTGGCGTGTCCCGATCCCGAGGGTCCAACGGGGGCGCGTGGCCGATGCCGCCGAGGACCCGCGGTGCGTCGACAGGGTTGAACGCCGCACCCCTGTCACGGTGCGAGCGGCGCGCGGCGGGCGGTCGGCCGGCCGCTGGGCCGCGCCCGGGGCGCCCTCGCGGCACGCGCCATCGCAGATGTCGGGACCATGCTTCTGGCTGGGGGCCGCACGCGGGTTACGGGTCCGGAGCCTCCAGCGCGCGGTCCAGCGCCTCGAACTCGGCGGCCAGGCGCATCGCCGTCTCGGGCGCCAGGTAGTGGTCCACGCGGCCGCGCACATGGGCGACCAGCGCGGCCTCGCTGCGGTCGGCCGACCAGTCCTCGCCCGTCGCCACGGTCTGCGCTGGCGTGCCCGACAGCACGCGCCACTTGGCGCACCATGTCATCGACCAGAGCCACATGGCACGGCGGAGCGGGACCAGCCAGGCGCGGGCCTCCTCGGCCCAGGGCAGCGGCGCCAGGCGCGCCAGCCAGCGGCGATAGGCGCCCGCGACCTCGGCGGTGTCCAGCACGGCGTGGCTGGCGACATCCCAGGTGGTGGAGGTGTAGAGCGTGGCGTGCGCGAGATCGAGTGGGGGTGCTGCGTAGCGGCATTTCTCCAGATCGACCAACACGGCCCGGCCGTCGGCGCGCACGATGAAGTTGCCGGGGTGCGCGTCGAACGAGATCAGCCGCCGGGGCGGGCGCGGGGCCGCCGCCGCCAGTGTCGCCAGCGCCGCGATCCCGTCCTCCACCACAGCGCGGGTATCGGGCGCGACGGCGGCCCGGTCCAGATAGGCGGCCTGGGCCCGGATCTCGGCCAACAGGTCCGCCAGCGGGTCCTCGGGCGCCAGCAGCGGCGCGCGGGCAGGCGGGGTCGGTACGGCCAGCGCATGGATCGCCGCGAGCGCGTCGATCAGCGCGTCCAGATCCTGCGGCAGGCGGGCGGTGCGGCCGACGATCTCCTCGACCACCAGACCGCCGCGGGGCAGGGCGGGCGACGGGGCCAGCACGGTGTGGAGCGCCGGCGCATGGGCGCTGGCCGCGGCGCGCGTGTAACACGCGGCTTGGTAGGCCAGGTTCTCGGCCGCGCCGAGCTGCATCTGGCTCTGTTTGGGCAGCCGCGCGACGAGGCCCCGGCCGGGCAGGCGGAAATGCAGGTGCGCCAGCCCCGTGTCGGCCATAGCTTGGGGGTCGGCCGCGATGCCGGCAGCGGCCAGCGCGCTGCGCAGCGCCGAGCGGATGTCGGGCGCGTCGGCGACCGTCATGGCCGCGGTCGTTCAGGGCCGGCGGGATCGGGGCGGGTCGTGCGCATGGCGCGGTGATCGCGCGGCCGCGGCCGGGGCGTCAAGTGCTGCGCCCTGACAGTGCTGCCGGCGATCCGGGCTGTGCGCGATCCGCGCGCGATGCCGGACCGCTCCCCGCCTCGGCACCGTGCGGCAGAGGGCTCGAGGGGCGTCAGGCGACGCGATCGCCCGGTTCGCGGCCTGCGAAGAACGCGTCCAGGTTGTCGAGCGCGCGAAAGCCCATGGCATCGCGTGTCTGGTCCGTCGCGCTGCCGACATGGGGCATCATGAACAGATTGGGTAGGGCGGAGAGACGGGGATTGCCGCCGGGCTCGGTGCGGAACACGTCGAGGCCCGCGGCAAACAGGGGGCCGTTCCGCAAAGCGTCGATCAGCGCGTCCTCGTCGACCAGCGCACCGCGGGCGGTGTTGACCAGGATCGATCCCGGGCGCATCCGCGCAAAGGCGGCGGCGTCCATCATGCCCGTCGTGTCGGCCGTGGCCGGGCAGTGCAGCGAGACGACGTCGCACGTCTGCAGGAGCGTATCGAGCGTGGCGTGGAAGACCGCATTGCCGGCCGCTGCGCCATCCAGCGGGCGGCGGTTGTGGTAGTGGATCTCCATGTCGAAGCCGCGGGCGCGCCGGGCCGTGACCCGGCCGACGCGGCCCATGCCGACGACGCCGAAGCGCTTACCCGTGATCTGGCGCCCCACCATGAAAGCCGGCGACCAGAAATCCCACCGTCCGTCGCGGACGATGTTGTGGCCCTCGGCGCCGCGGCGGGCGGCGCCCAGCATGCACAGCATGGCGATCTCGGCCGTGGCGTCGGACAGCACGTCTGGCGTGTTGGTGACGGCGATGCCGCGCGCGGCGGCCGCGCCCAGGTCCACGTGGTCGGTGCCGACCGAGTGGTTGGCGATGATGCGCAGGCGAGGCGGCAGGGCGGCGATGACGCCGGCGTCGAAGATCTCGGAATGGCAGGGCAGGACGGCGTCGACCGCCGCGCAGGCGGCGACGAGCGCGTCGCGGGTCATGACCCGGTCCTCGGCGTTGAAGACGGCGTCGTAGTCGCGGGCGGCGCGCGCCTGCACGGCGTCGGTCAACCGGCGGGTGACCAGCAGGCGGGGTTTTGCGTCGGGGTGGGCCATCGGCCGCTCCTCGGGATGTGTGCGGCGGACCGGCGGCGGCGACTGGCGCATCGGCGGCCGGCTCAGCGCTTGTCCGTGTCCGCGCCGTCCCGGTCGCCGGCGTTGCGGCGACTGCGGGCATCGCGGGCGATGTCGCGCAGCAGGTCGAAGATCGCCATCGCCAGCGAGATCGCCACCAGGCCGATCAGCGTGGGCTCGGGCACGAAGGACACGATGATGTACAGAAAGGCGGCGAGGCCCGCGAGCGCGGCGGCGGCGAAGATCAGGTCGACCAGGGTGATCATGCGGCGTCCTCCTGTCGGGCGGCGAGGTGGCGCACCAGCCAACGGGCTGTGCGCAGAAGGCGGGCGTCGTCGCCCCGGGGGCCCACCAGCTGCACCCCGATCGGCAATCCGGCCGGGCCCACCAACAGCGGCAGCGAAACCGCAGGCAGCCCGGTCAGCGACCAGAGCGAACAGAAGGACGGGCTGCCCGTGCTGTCGCGCGACGGGGCCTCGCCCGGCGCAGCAGGCGTGATCAGGGCATCCACCTCTTCGAACACCGGATCGAAGGCGGCGGCGAGCCTGGGTTGGGAGGCACGCGCGGCCAGGTACAGGGTGGCCGACAGGGCGCGACCCTCGCGGAACATCTCGGCGAGCACCGGATGCAGCCCGACGGGATCGCGGTCCAGATAGCCGCCCAGATGGTGCGCGCTTTCGGCGGCCATGATCCGGCGCAACATCGTCGCGCTGTCGGCCAGCGCTGCGGGCGTCGCGATATGCCGTGTGCCGGGCAGGGCTGCCAGCAGCTCCTGCAACGCGTCGCGCAGGGCCGGCTCGGCCTCGGCCCAGGCCGGGCCCTCGAAAAACCCGAACACCGGCGTCAGCGGCGGTGCCTCCAGGGCCCGCGCCGACAGTGCCATGGTGTGGGGCAGCGCGTCGGTATCGACACCGTCCGGCCCGCTCAGATGCTCGAGCAACACACAGTCCTCGACGCTGCGGGCCAGCAGGCCCAGCGTATCGGTCGCCGGGGCAAACGGCATCACCCCGCTGCGGGCGACCGCCCCGTACGTCGGCTTGTAGCCCACGGTGCCGCAGAAGCTGGCCGGGCGCACGATCGACCCGTTCGTCTGGGTGCCGAGCGCCAACGGCACATGCCCCGCCGCCACCGCCGCGGCCGAGCCCGAGGACGAGCCGCCGGGCGTGCGGTCGGCGGCGTGCGGGTTGGCGGTGGGCGGGGGCGGATAGCTCGCAAGCTCGGTCGTCACGGTCTTGCCCAGCACGATCCCGCCCGCGGCCCGCAGGCGCCGCACCACGGTGGCATCCGTCTGGGCGACGCGGCCGCGGTCCTGGGGGCTGCCGCGCGCGCACGGCAGGCCGGCCACGTCGACGATGTCCTTGACCCCGACCGGCAGGCCGTGCAGCGGGCCGACCGGCAGGCCCCGGCGGCGGTGGGCATCCAGCGCCTCGGCCGTGCGCATGGCGCCGGCGCGATCCACATGCACCCAGGCGCCGAGCGCGCCCTCGGTCGCGTCGATCCGCGCCAGGCACGCGGCGACGAGATCGGCCGACGTCAGCCGGCCCGCGGCCATCGCGGCCAGTGCCTCGCGCGCGGTCAGCGCCGCGGGATCGGCCGCTCCGCCGTCAGCCATAGATCAGGCTCGGCAGCCACTGATAGATCCCGGGCACGTTGTAGACGATCACCATCGCGGTGAGGATCAGCACCAGGAACGGCATCACGCCCTTGAAGATCTCGGCCAACTCGACCCCGGGCGGCGCCACGCCCTTGAGATAGTAGGCCGCCATCGCCATCGGCGGCGTCAGAAACGAGGTCTGCAGGTTCAGCGCGATCAGGATGCCGAAGAACAGCGGGTCGATGTCGAAAAAACCCAGCAGCGGCAGGAAGATCGGCACGAAAATGATGATGATCTCGGACCATTCGAGCGGCCAGCCCAGCAGGAAGATGATCGCCTGCGCCATGATCAGGAACTGGATCGGCGTCATGTCGAGGCTGAGCACGAACTCCTCGATCAGCCCCTCGCCGCCCAGGTACGAAAACACCGAGGCGAAGGTCCAGGAGCCGACGAACATCCAGCACACCATCGCCGAGGTGCGCATCGTCAGATACACGCTCTCGCGCAGCCGGTCCCAGGTCAGCGAGCGATAGGCGAGCGCCAGCAAAAGACCGCCCAGCGCACCCAGCGAGGCCGCCTCGGACGGGGTCGCGAGCCCGAACAGGATGGCGCCCAGCACCGCCAGGATCAGCACCGCCAGCGGAAAGAACGAGGTCACCAGCATGAGCACGATCTGCGCCACCGTCAGATCCGTGGTCTCGTCTGCCGGCGGCTTGGGCGCCAGGCTCGGCTGCAGCGCGGCGCGCACGATCACGTACAGGATGTACAGCCCCGCCAACAGCATCCCCGGAAACAGCGCTCCGGCATAGAGCTGCACGATCGAGACGTTCGACGTGGCGGCATAGACGATCAGCATGATCGACGGCGGGATCAGGATGCCCAAACACCCGCCCGCGCAGATCACGCCCGAGGCGAACGACACATTGTAGTTGGCGCGCAGCATCGCCGGCAGCGCCAGCATGCCCATCAGCGTGACCACCGCACCGATAATGCCGGTCGCCGTCGCGAACAGCGCGCAGGTCGCCAGCGCCGCCACCGCCATCGCCCCCGGCAGCGCCTTGGCGGTCACGTACAGCGTGTCAAACAGCCGGCTGACGATGTTGGCGCGCTCGACGATGTAACCCATGAACAGAAACAGCGGGATCGCCGTCAGCACGTCGTTCGACATGACCGAGAACGTTTGGTTCACGAACAAATCGAAAATGCGGTTGTTGAAGAAGCCGCCCAGATACTCGAGCGAGAGCTCCAGCGATCCCGGCACCTCGCCCGCTGCGATCTGCTCGGGGGTCGCGTTCTCGGCCCGGTCGGACATCCGGTCGTAGCTGCGCCACTGCCGGTCCGGATCGTAGTAGGCATAGTAGCCGAACAGCACCGCCATCGCCATCAGCGTGAAGGCCACCGGGAAGCCCAGGAAGATGCTGATGATGAAAAGCACCAGCATCATGATGGCGATCTGCGGCTCGGTCATCGCGGGGCCCCTTCGATTGGGCGTCTCGTTGTGGCGGGCGGCACCGTGGTGGGGCGCGGCCCTGGGCGGTGTGCCGCCGGCGGCATCGGTCGAGACGCCGGGCGGGGTGTCGGGCGGCCGG
>JBCCMW010000124.1:0-10426 GCA_039026175.1 Pseudomonadota bacterium | reverse complement strand
GCCCCGCTCGGCCAGCACCGCATCGGGGTCCGAGGTGAAATCGCGGTAGGCAAAGAACATCAGCTCCGCCCCCTGGCGCAACTGCTCCTCAGTCAGAAACAACAGCGCCTCGGGCCCGAGCGGGGCTATGGCCGGGCGCACCACCGCGCGCTGCACTTCATCAAGCGGCGACCGGACATCACCGTAGCCGGTCTGTTGGGCATTCTGCAGGTCACCAAACAGTCGCTGAACCGGGTGCTGCGCCAACTGGTGGACGATGGGCTGGTCGCCTCGACCGAGGGCCTGACCGACCGGCGACAGCGCAATCTGCGCCTGACCGAGGCTGGCGAGACGCTGGAGCGGGCGCTGTCCGACCCGCAACGTGCGCGCATGCGTCGCGCCTTCTCGGAAGCGGGTCCCGACGCGGTTGCGGGGTTTCGCCTGGTCTTGCAACGAATGTTGGACGATGCCGGTCGCGAGGCTGTGATAAGCGTAATGGAGCGCGACGAACGACGAGGCTGACGCCCATGGACCACCGCCACCCGACGCAGGCGCTGACAACACGGCGCTACCGGGCGGCCGTGGCGCGGCGTCGCGGCTCTGCCGGTCGTCTCGCGTGGCGATGGCGGCGGCGCCCGTGAGCCCGCACGACGATCCTGCGATCCCCGGCACGGACCCGCCGGTGCCGCCGGCCGGGCCCGACGCCGCACCCCATGTGCTGGTGGTGGACGACGACTCCCGCATCCGCGATCTGCTGCGCCGCTTCCTGGTGCGCCACGGGCTGTTGGTGACGGCGGCGCGCGACGCCGCGCACGCCGAGCGGTTGCTCAGCTTCATGGCGTTCGATCTGTTGATCCTGGACGTGATGATGCCGGGCGAGGACGGGTATGCGCTGACCCGGCGGCTGCGCCGCGCGTTGGAGACGCCGATCCTGTTGCTGACGGCGCGCGGCGAGACGGCAGAGCGGATCGAGGGGTTGGAGGCCGGGGCCGACGATTATCTGCCCAAGCCCTTCGAGCCGCGCGAACTGTTGCTGCGGATCAACGCCATCCTGCGCCGTGCGGCGCCCCCGCCCGCACCGCCGGCCGAGCCCGAGAGCCTGATGCTGGGGGCCATCCGCTACGACATCGCCCGTGGGGCGCTGGAGCGGGACGGCGAGCTGGTGCGGCTGACCACGTCGGAGCAGGCGTTGATGCGGGTGTTCGCCAGCCAGCCCAACGAGGCCGTCAGCCGCGGGCGGCTGGCCGAGGAACTGGGCGGCGCCGGCGGCGAGGTGCAGGAGCGCGCCGTCGACGTGCAGATCACGCGCCTGCGCCGCAAGCTGGAGGACGACCCCAAGGCGCCGCGCTATCTGCAGACGGTGCGCGGCGAGGGGTACATGCTGACGCCCGACTGACCCTCGGCGTGCGCTCCCGCCGGCGCGGGCCATTGCTTTCCACGCGGCGCGACGCAGGATGGCGCCGGTCCCCTAGCCCGCGAGCGCCCGCCATGCCCTCCGCCCTGCCGTATCCTTCCCGTCTCCCCCGCCTGCGACGCCCTCTGCGCCAGGCCGCGCGCGGGGTCGTGCGCGGGTTCGCGCGCCGGGCCGCGCGCGGGGGCATGTGCCGGGCGCTGCTGCTGGCCGCAGTCGTGTTGCCGGCGCCCGCGCCGGCCCAGGAGGCGCCGACGTTGAGGGTCGGCCAGATCGACTGGGACGGGGTCATCAACGACGTGCCGGGTTTCCCGGGCGTGCCGCTGTTCCAGATGCCGCGACTGTTCGTGCAGATGAACCTGGTCTCGGGCCTCGCCGCCGAGGGGCGCGACGCGGCGGGCCTGCGGGTGCTGGACCGGCTGCTGCGCCTCTATCCGTTCGTCGCCGACCTGCACGCCACCCGCGGGCTGCTGTTGGCGCGCCAGGGCGAGATCGAAGCGGCGCTGACGGCGCTGGATACCGCGCTGGAGCTCGGCTACGGCAATCTCGGTCAGATCCGCCGCGCGCCCGCCTTTGCGGCGCTCACGGCAAACGACCGGTTCCGTGCCATCGCCGCGGCCGACCGTACGGCGCCGCCGTTGCTGCCGCGGGCCACCCGGCCCTCGCGCGTCGACTCGCAGACCGCGCTGGTCACCCGCGACAACACCGCGTGGGAGATGCGCCGCGGCAGCCTGTTCGTGAAGTTCTCGTTTCCCGAGGCGCTGGGCCGCCGCGCACCGCTGGGCGAGGGTACCGCGCGCTCGCCCACCCAGGCTGCGCTGGCCGCGCGGATCCGGGCGGGCACCGCTGCGGGCCTCGCCGGCGTGCTCTACGACAACCGCGACGGCGATCATTCAACGCTGCGGCGCGAGGCGTACCCACAGCTTGCCTTCGTCGAGTACGACCGGCCCTCTGAGGTCGCGGGGCTCAACTTCGGCCCCAACCGCGCGCTGATGTTCGACGCCATCACCTTCGGCAATTCGTCGACCGCGCTGACCGGCGGGCCGCTGTGGCGCAGCCAGAGCCGCGCGCTCTTGACCGAAGAGCGCGGCCCCAGGCGGCTGGCCGAGCTGTTCGTCAGCAACCATCTCTATGTCTATCCCGAGCATCGCGATTACGATCCCGACGGCGGCGACGCGGGCGGCCATGGCGACGTGTTCCCGGCCAATGCGCCGTTCGTGATCACCTCGCAGGGCTCGTCGGGCACCGACCAGCCGATCCTGGATGCCATCGCCCACATCCTGGCGGCGATGTCGCCCGAGCTGCGTGCCGATCTGGCCGCGCGCCGGCTGATCGCGCCCACGGTGACGATGATCCTGCGCCGCGGGCAACGGGGGATGGGGTCGGCCGAGGCCTATCTGTCGCCCGCCGCGCACCGCCCGGTGATCGACGGCTATGCGCTGGATGTCGACGCGATGATCGAGCATGCGGCCCGGCTGACGCGCGATACGGCGCCGCCGCTGGCCGCGATCGAGCCGGTGGTCGACTTCGACGCCTCGCCGGGGGTCGACGTGTTCGGCGACGGGCTGGCCGAGGTGCTGTTCGACACGCGCTTTGCCCGCGCGCGGATCTGGCGTTCGGCCGACTACAGCCGCGCGGTGGTGCTGCGCGCGGGGCTGGGCGGCTATACGGGCGACGAGACGCCGGTGCTGCACTGGCGGCTGTTGAACGGCGATCCGGACAAGGTGCGCATCGTACCCTTTGGCGTCTCGGGCGAACGCGCGCGGATCGAGATCGACTGGCACGACCGCTTTGCCGCCGCGGGGCGCGAGGGGATGTCGAGCCACAGGGTGGATATCGGGCTGATCGCGCAGGTGGGCGACGAGTTCTCGCTGCCTGCGATGTTCTCGGTCGCTTTCCCCTCGAACCAGCGGCGGGTCTATGAGCGCCAGCGGGGCGGGGCGACGGCGCTGTCCGAGGTCGATTTCGCGCCCCAGGATCCGGCCTATGCCGACCCGCTGATCTTTCCCATCCGGCCGTGGACGGATCGGCGGCTCTATGCGGCCGACGGGGGGCTGGACGGCTGGGTGCGCAGCTACCACGACGACACGCTGCCCGAGCAGCGCTACACCGGTTCGGGCCTGCTGGTGCGCGAGACCGACCCGCGCGGCCGGCCGATGCTGTTGGAGGCGGTGGACTATCCCACCCGGCGCGCCGGCGACGGCACCCAGGTCGTGGACGTGGTGCCCAACGGTACGCGCTTCGAGGTGATCTATCCGTCCGAGGAGGCCGAGGCCGGGGTGCTGGTGCCCGCCGGTCGCCAGGGCCTGCCCGACGACGCCGAGCTGGGCGAGGGTGGGGCCGACAACGCGGCGGACTGACCGCCGCGCCGCAGGGTCAGCTGACGACGATTGCGTGCAGGCCGCTTGCGGTGGTGCCGGTCGCGTTGATCCGGCGCACGCCGCACAGCAGATAGCCGTAGTTCGGCACCTGCACGGTGCGGCTGGTCCCCTTCTGCGAGGTGAAGCTGATGCTGCCGCCGGTCTCGGCATAGACCGCGACCGCGACCACGGGGAAGTCGGCAGTGTCGGACGGGGTCACCGGCACATAGTCGAGCCCCGGCCCGGTGGGCGAGGTCGCGCGGTTCAGGAACGGGTCGTTCATGGCTCGGGTCTCCGGTCTGGCGCGCGGGCCCCTGCCCGCCGGGATCGTTCGGATGGCGGACCGAGCGCCGAACAGGGCGCCAGGGTGGCCGCGAGGGGTGTGCGGGCACTAAAGCGGCGGTGCTGCTGGCGTTGCGTCCGGCGGGGCGCCACCGCGCGTTTACCCATCGGCGAAGCCCGACCTATG
Organism: Pseudomonadota bacterium; assembly: GCA_039026175.1. GTDB lineage: Bacteria > Pseudomonadota > Alphaproteobacteria > Rhodobacterales > Rhodobacteraceae > Thermohalobaculum. The sequence continues at coordinate 6,207 of JBCCMW010000124.1, read as the reverse complement.
GATGAGCCCGGCGGGACCGCGGGCGGGTGTTCGCCCGGCGCCCCGCGCGCTACGCTCGACGGATGAGCGTCATCGTCTACACCCACGCCTCGTCGCACGGGCACATCACCCCGCCGGGCCATCCCGAGCGGGTCGCCCGCATCGAAACGCTGGACGGCGTGCTGTCGAGCGCCGAGTACGACGGTCTGATCCGGCGCGAGGCGCCACAGGCCCCGCTGGAGGCGCTGAAGCGGGTCCATGTGCCCGGATACGTGGATGCGCTGATCGCCGCGGCGCCCAGCGTCGGGTCGGTGGCGCTCGATTCCGACACCCACATGTCGGCCGGCAGCCTGGATGCCGCGCGCCATGCCGCGGGCGCCAACATGGCCGCCGTCGACGCGGTGATGACCGAGGACACACGCGCCGCCTTCTGCTGCCTGCGCCCCTGCGGCCACCATGCCGAGCGGGCCCGGGCGATGGGCTTCTGCCTGTTCAACAACGTCGCCGTGGGGGCCGGCCATGCCATGGCGGCACACGGGCTGACCCGGATCGCGATCGTCGATTTCGACGTCCACCACGGCAACGGCACGCAGGACATCTTCGAAAGCGATCCCCGGGTTCTGTTTGTGTCGAGCCACCAGATGCCGCTCTATCCCGGCACCGGTGCGGCGCACGAGACCGGCGTCGGGAACATCCTGAATGTCCCGCTGGCGCCGATGACGGGCGGGGCGGCGATGCGGCAGGCCTACGAGGGAACGGTGCTGCCGCAGCTCCGCGCCTTCCAGCCCCAGCTGCTGATGATCTCGGCCGGGTTCGACGCCCACGCCGCCGATCCGCTGGCCAATCTCAACTGGCTGGAGACCGACTTTGGCTGGGTCACCGACGCGCTTTGCGCTGTGGCGGCCGAGTGCTGCGACGGGCGCGTGGTGTCCACGCTGGAGGGCGGTTACGACCTCGATGGTCTGGCCGACGGGGTGCGCGCCCACCTCGACAGCCTGATCGCCCACACCGCCCGCGCCGACGCCTGATATCCGGTGCTCTCAGGCCCTGGCATTGCCGTCGGGGCATGGTAGAGACTGTGCAGTACCACTCGCGCTGCCAGCTGCAGGGATCCCCATGACCGACACCGCCGACCAGATCGCGGCGCTGAGCTTCGAAGAGGCACTGAAGGCGCTGACCGACGTCGTGGACCGGCTGGAGGCCGGCGAGGTGCCGCTGAACGAGAGCATCTCGCTCTACGAGCACGGCGAGGCCCTGCGCCGTCACTGCGAGGCGCAGCTCGATGCCGCCGAGCTGAAGGTCCAGAAAATCGTGGCCGACCGAGAGGGCAGCGCGACGGGCGCCGAACCCTTTGCCACCAACTGACGGAGCCGCTCCCGCGACCCGCGACCAACCGTGTAGAGCGCGGCTGACACGGATCGGCCAACGTGGCACGGGTGTGCCGGGCCCTGTACCGCGTGTGATCGCTCAGTTCCGTTTCGGGCCCGCTCCGTTGCTCAACCTACGTCTGCGTGTCAAGAAAGTCTGACACAACGACAAAACAGCGACGCCCCACTGGAGGAGCCGTTGACCGAACGTCCCAAGACCCCGCTGCTCGACAAGGTCGTCGTTCCCGCCGACCTGCGTCAGTTTTCGGACGACGAGCTCCGCCAGGTGGCTGACGAACTGCGCGCCGAGACGATCTCGGCCGTCAGCCAGACGGGCGGACACCTGGGCGCGGGCCTGGGCGTCGTCGAGCTGACGGTGGCGATCCACGCTGTGTTCGACACCCCGCGCGACAAGCTGATCTGGGACGTCGGCCATCAGTGCTATCCGCACAAGATCATCACCGGCCGGCGCGACCGCATCCGCACGCTGCGCCAGGGCGGGGGCCTGTCGGGCTTCACCAAGCGGGCCGAGAGCGCCTACGATCCGTTCGGTGCGGCACACAGTTCCACCTCGATCTCGGCCGCGCTGGGCTTTGCCGTTGGGCGCGACATGGGGTGCGAGGCGGTGGGCGACGCCATCGCCGTGATCGGCGACGGCGCGATCACCGCGGGCATGGCGTACGAGGCGATGAACAACGCCGGCCACCTGGACAGCCGGTTGGTCGTGATCCTGAACGACAACGAGATGTCGATCGCCCCGCCCGTGGGCGCGATGAGCGCGTATCTGGCCCGGCTGCTGAGCGGCAAGACCTACCACGACTTCCGCGAGGCCGCGAAGCAGGCGCTGGATCTGCTGCCCCAGGCGTTCCGCACCGCCGCCGGCAAGATCGAGGAATACGCCAAGGGCATGACCGTCGGCGGCACCATCTTCGAGGAGTTGGGCTTCACCTATATCGGCCCCATCGACGGGCACGATATGGGCCAGTTGCTGCCGGTGCTGCGCAACGTCCGCAAGTATGCCGACGGCCCTGTGCTGATCCACGCCATCACGAAAAAGGGCAAGGGCTATGCCCCGGCCGAGAACGCGCCCGACAAGGGGCACGCCCGCGCCAAGTTCGACCTGATCTCGGGCGAGCAGAAGAAGGCGCCGTCGAACGCGCCCAGCTACACCAAGGTCTTTGCCAACGCCCTGATCGACGAGGCCGAGCGTGACGACAAGATCGTTGCCGTGACCGCCGCCATGCCCGACGGCACCGGGCTGGACGTGTTCGCCAAGCGCTTTCCGGATCGCACGTTCGATGTCGGCATCGCGGAACAGCACGCCGTCACGTTCTGCGCCGGCATGGCCGCGGCAGGGCTGAAGCCCTTTGCCGCGATCTACTCGACCTTCCTGCAGCGGGGCTATGACCAGGTCGTGCACGACGTGGCGATCCAGAACCTGCCGGTGCGCTTTGCCATCGACCGTGCGGGCCTGGTGGGTGCGGACGGTGCGACCCACGCGGGCAGCTTCGACATCACCTACCTCAGCACGCTGCCCAACCTGGTGGTAATGGCCGCGGGCGACGAGGCGGAGCTGGTGCACATGGTCGCCACCGCCGCGGCGATCGACGACCGGCCCTCGGCCTTCCGCTACCCGCGGGGCGAGGGTGTGGGCGTCGAGATGCCCGAGCGGGGCCAGGTGCTGGAGATCGGCCGCGGCCGCATCATGCGCGAGGGTACGAAGATCGCGCTTTTGTCCTTCGGCGCGCGGCTGAAGGAGTGCCTGAAGGCGGCCGAGGAGCTGGAGGCCCGCGGCCTCTCGACCACCGTCGCCGACGCGCGCTTTGCCAAACCGCTGGACCGCGACCTGATCCTGCGCCTGGTGCGCGAGCACGAGGCCGTGGTGGTGCTGGAGGAGGGCGCGGTCGGCGGCTTTGGCAGCCACGTCTTGCAACTGCTGGCGGACGAGGGCGTGCTGGACGGCGGCTGCAAGATCCGCTCGATGGTGTTTCCCGACACGTTCCAGGACCAGGACAGCCCGGCCAAGATGTACGAGACCGCTGCCATGAACGCGCCGCACATCGTCGCCAAGGCGTTGGAGGCGCTTGGCCAGGCGGAAGCCGCCGCCCGCGCCTGAGCTGCGGCACCGGCCCGTGCGCACGCTCGACGCCGCTCGCCGTCTGATCCGGGCCCTCGCGCTTGCCGCCGCGGGCGTGTCGCTTGCCGCGCCGGGCGCGGCGGCCGAGGACGGGGCAGGGTGCGGCCGCGTTTCGCTCGGCAGTCTCGACTGGGCCAGCGCCGAGATCACCACCGCCATTGCCAGCCGGGTGCTCTCGGCCGGGTACGGCTGCGACGTGCGCGTGGTGGCGACGACCACCATCGCCGCGCTCAAGGGCTTCGAGCGCGGCGACGGCCCTGATGTGGTGATCGAGTTCTGGCTGAATGCTGCAGGACCCAGAGTCGCCGCGCTCGAGGCCGAGGGCAGGCTCGAGCGCTTGGGGAGCAGCTTGGCGCCCGGCGGGGTCGAGGGCTGGTGGATCACCGCCGAGACCGCGGTCGACCGGCCCGAGCTGACCCGGATCGACGCAATCCTCGCCGATCCCGACAGCGTCGGCGCCGTGTTCCACAGCTGCCCGGTCGACTGGGGCTGTCACGCGATCAACGCCAATCTCGCACGCGCCTTTGCGCTGTCCGACGCTGGCATCGCGGTGATCGCCCACCCCGACGGCTCGGCGCTGGACGCATCGTTGCATGCTGCCGTGGCGGCCGGGGCGCCGTGGTTCGGCTATGCCTACGGCCCCTCGGCGGCGTTCGCCCGCCATCGGCTGATCCGCGTCGACCTGGGGCCGTACGACCCTGCCGGGCATCGTGCCAATCAGGTGCCCGACGCGCCCGCGCCCGCCCGCTCGGATTTTCCGTCCGCCCCCGTCGCCACGCTCGCGATGCGGGGCTTTGCCGCACGCGCCCCGACGGCGGCGGCATTCCTGTCCGCGCTGCGGCTGGAGGTGGGCGAAATGAGCGCGCTGCTCGACCAACAGGCCGCCAGCGCGGCGTCCGCCCAGGAGATCGCTGACGCCTTTCTGGCGCAGCACCCCGAGACCTGGCACCCGTGGGTCGCCGAGGAGGCGCGATCGCGGCTTTTGGCCGCGCTGAAACAGCGTCCGTGATCCAGCGTATGCATTCCACGCATTGACACAAAGTTTCGTATCGTGGACCCTTTCACCATGGTCAGCGCGAAGGCAAACATGGTCACGACGGCGCGTGTACGCGGTACTGTTCCCGTGCGCCCGTGCTCGCCACCGGTGTTGCAGGAGACCCCCGGATGCGTTGGGTGCGTCGTGCGCAGCCGGGCCGTCTGCTCCTCGTGCGGGCCGCGCGATCTGGCCAAGTTGGAGCCCTACAAGCGCTTTCGCCATTTCGAACCTGGCGAGACCCTGGCCTCGGCCGATGAACCGCTGGATTTCGTGGCGACGGTGGTGGAGGGCCATATCGGCTTGCGCCGCAGCCTGCCCGATGGGCGGCGTCAGATCGTCGGTCTGCTATTCCCTGGCGACTTTCTCGGCCGGCCGATGCGGTCGAGCGTGCCGTACGATGCCGATGCGCTGGACAGCGTGACCCTGTGCACGATCCAGCGCCACGGATTCGAGCGGCTGCTGGGTGAGCTGCCGGCGCTGGAAGAGCGGCTGCTCGCCATGGCGCTGGACGAACTGGACGCCGCGCGCGAAAGCCTGCTGCTGCTTGGCCGCAAGACCGCGCGCGAAAAGGTGGCGAGTTTCCTGCTCTCGGTCCGCCGGCGGACCATCGCCGCGTGCAGCGACGGCAATGGCCCGGGTGCCGAGGGCGGTTTGCCGTTCCCGCTGCCGCTGGGTCGCGAGGACATGGCCGATTACCTGGGTCTGACGATCGAGACGGTGAGCCGCCAGATGTCGGCGTTCAAGAAAGCCGCTTTGATCGCCCTGCCGACGCCCCGCCAGGTGCGCTACCTGGACATCGCCGGACTGACGGCCGAGACGGGCGAGCACGGCGTCTGACACCCTTTCCGACCGAGAGTGAGCGCCCGCGAGGCTGTCGCGATTCGCGTCTTGCGTGAGCCCTGCGCTGGGCAGCCGCGTACCGGCTGACGAGACTGTGTTCCGCAGTCTGGAACTGCCGGCCCGGCGACGTGTCAGCGTCTCAGGACATCGCCGCTGTTCACGCCGTTGACCCAGATCAAGGTCTACGCGTTCCGCTTCGCGCACCGATAGACCTGGGCCGGCCTCCCGCCGGTTCGGAATGGTCTTCGGGAGGAACGCATGCCAACGGCCGCAAAACTGGTCGTGCTGGGCGTGGTCGCGGTGTTCGCCGCGATGGCGGCCAACTTCGGGCACGACCTTGCATATCGCGTGCACGCCTTGCTGGTGCTCGCGCTCGCCACCTTCCTGGCATGGCGCGTGATGACGGCAGATCAGCGCGCGGGACGGCCCAAGCTCGCCTGGGGCCCGGATACGGGATACGACGACGACGTGATCCGCGCCGGCGTGATCGCGACGGCTTTTTGGGGGATCGTCGGGTTCCTGGTGGGCGTGCTGATCGCCTTCCAGTTGGCCTTCCCAGCGCTGAACTTCGACCTGCCCTGGACCTCGTTCGGGCGCATGCGGCCGCTACACACCTCGGCTGTGATTTTTGCCTTCGGCGGCAACGCGCTGATCGCGACGTCGTTTTACATCGTGCAGCGGACCTGCGGCGCACGCCTGGTCAGCCGCGATCTCGCCTGGTTCGTGTTCTGGGGCTACCAGTTTTTCATCGTGCTGGCGGCGACCGGCTATGTGCTGGGCCAGACCCAGTCGAAAGAGTATGCCGAGCCCGAGTGGTACATCGACATCTGGCTCACGATCGTCTGGGT
>JBCCMW010000123.1:0-10491 GCA_039026175.1 Pseudomonadota bacterium | reverse complement strand
GCCAGGTGCGATGGCGCGCGGGCACCGGCGTGGGCACGGGCGTGGGCACCGGCGTGGGCGCCTGCGTTGGCGCGGGCATGGGCACCGGCAGGGGCGCGGGCAGGGGCGCGGGCAGGGGCGCAGGCGCGGGCACGGGCAGTTGCGGGTGCGCGGCTGCGATGGGTGGCGGTGGCGTCGGCGTTGGCAGCGACCATGCGTAGGCTCCCGTTCCGTCGTCGATGGCGCCGGTCGGCGCCGCGTTGCCCCTGCGGCTAGCGGGCTTGCGCGGCACAGGCAACGGTTAAGGGCCCCCGCGCGGCACCGTGGCCCGGGACGTTACCCTGGAAATGCGGCCGCCGTCGGTCGTCGCAAGGCCCCACGAGCCGTCGCTGCCCTTCCGCCCCCGGGCGGCGTCGTGGCAACAAGGCCGGACCCGGCCGCCGACCCCGCCCGGGTCGAGAGGTCGGGCCCGGGGGGAGGAGAGCCATGGCCGGCAACGCCCGCGACAGCAGACGCAAGACCGGCCGCGCTGCCGGCCCACAGCCCCAGCCGGAGCTCCAGCCGGAGCCCCAATCCGTGCTCGAGCCCGAGGACAGGCCCGAGCACAGACCCGAGCACTGGCCCGAGCATAGCTCCGAGCAAAAGCCGCGCGCGGCGCTCGGCGGCGGCCACCCGCCCGCTGCTGGAGCGGCGCCCCGGTGGCGCGCCGACGGCCCGCCCGGCGCGCTGGCGCCCGGGCTCTATCTGGTCGCGACGCCCATCGGCAACGCGCGCGACATCACGCTGCGGGCGCTCGACACCCTGGCGGCCTGCGATGCCATCGCGGCCGAGGACACGCGCGAGACCCTGAAGCTGATGGAGATGCACGGGATCGCCCGCGCCGGCCGGCCGCTGCTGGCCTACCACGATCGCAACGCGCCGCGGGCGCGGCCGACCATCGAGGCCTGGCTCGCGGCGGGCAAGGCGGTGGCCTATTGCTCGGACGCAGGCACACCGCTGATCGCCGACCCGGGCTATCGGCTGATCGCCGCGGCCACGGCGCAGGGCGCGGCGGTGACGGCGGTGCCGGGGCCCTCGGCGCTGCTGGCGGGGCTCACGCTGTCGGGCCTGCCGACCGACCGGTTCCTGTTCGCGGGCTTCCCGCCGCCCAAAGCGGCCGCGCGGCGGCGCTGGCTGGGCGACCTCGCGGGCGTGCCGGCCACCCTGGTGATTTTCGAGAGCCCGCACCGCGTGGTCGAAAGTCTGGCGGATATGGCGGCAATCCTGGGCGGTGCCCGGGACGCCGCGCTGGCGCGCGAGCTGACCAAACGCTTTGAGACCGTGCGGCGGGCTACGCTGGCCACCCTGGCCGCGGATCTAGCCGAGCAAGGCGCGCCCCGCGGCGAGATCGTGCTGGCAGTCGGTCCGCCGGCCGAGGCCGGCCCGCCTAGCCATGACCAGGTCGACCGGGCGCTGATCGACGCGATGCAGCGCGCTTCGCTGCGCGACGCAGCCCAGGCGGTGGCCGCCGCCACCGGCCTGCCGAGGCGCGAGGTCTATGCCCGCGCGCTGGCGCTCGACCGCGGGGCGGACCGGGCAGATGGGGGGGAAGGGGAAAATTAAATGTACTGCCGTAGGGTTCTCGCGGTGGCCGATCTGTGCAGCAGGCTCGGGTCCAGGCTGGTGTCTTGGCTGGCCATCGATGGTGCACGGCAGGGGAGAGTGGCGATGCAGGCTGTCGGTCCGACCACGGCACGGGGCGATACGCTCGCAGGCATCCCGGTGGCTCTGCGCGGCGGCGCCGGGCGGTCGCCGCTTCAGCATCGCCGCCGCCGCGGCGCGCGCAACAACGCGGCCGGCGCCCTGGCCGAGGATACGGCAGAGCGCGCCTATCGGCGGCGCGGCGCGCAGGTGCTCGCGCGGCGCCGGCGCATCGGCGGGGGCGAGCTGGATCTGGTCGTCGATGACGGCGGCGTCCTGACCTTTGTCGAGGTCAAGCGCCGCGGCACGCCCATCGCAGACAGCCCGGTCCGCCCGGCGCAGTGGCGCCGCCTGGAAGCCGCGGCTGGCGCCTATCTCGCCGAACACGCCGACGCTACCGGCGCGATGCCTCTGGCGCGTTTCGACGTGGCGCTGGTCGACGGCCAGGGTCGGGTGGCGATCATCGAAGACGCTCACCGCGCCGCTGCCTGACCTCTGACCCGACCTCGCCGCCACGCTCGCCCTGCCCCCGCGCCGCACGTGGCCCCTCAAGGCACGTCGCCCTGCACGGCACGTCGCCCCCGCGCGGGATCTGGCCCCCGCGCGGCACGTCGCCCCCGTGAGGCACGTGCCCCCCGAGCGTCACATGGCCCCGGCGAGGCACGTCGCCCCGCGCGGCACGTGGCCCCCGCACCGGATCTGGCCCCCGCGCGGCACGTCGCCCCCGTGAGGCACGTGCCCCCCGCGCGTCACATGGCCCCGGCGAGGAACGTCGCCCCGCGCGGCACGTCGCCCCCGCACCGCACATGGCACTCGCGCGGCACGTGACCCACGCGCGGCACATGGCCCCCGCGCGCCACGTGGCCCCCGCGCGCCACATGGCCCCTACGCGAGATCTGGCCCCCGCGCGTCACCAGGCGCCCGCGCGGCACATGGCACTTGCGCGGCACGTGGCCCCCGCACCGCACATGGTACTCGCGCGGCACGTCGCCCCCGCGCGGCACCCGGCCCCCACGCGGCACCAGGCCCCCACGCGGCACCAGGCCCCCGCGCGGCACCCGGCCCCCACGCGGCACCAGGCCCCCACGCGGCACCCCGCACCCGTACGGCACATCGCCCCGCGCGGCAGGTGCGTTCGGGGTCAAACGGGCGCGAGCCGCAGTTGATGGCGGCCATGTGCCGGTGATCCGCACCGCCCGCGTCTGGCGTGCGACGGCGGCCGTTTCCCGGCGACGCAGCGGCCGGTGGGCGCGCTCGCCGCCGAACTGGGGCAGGCCTCCGTTGCGGAAAGTGGCGGCCGCGGCGCTTGTCGCGCTCTGCGCGCTCTGGCACTCGGGTGGCGCGCCGCGCGCTCGGCGGCGCAGTGCCCGGCCGCGGTGCCCCGTGTCCACTGGCGGCCGACAACGGGGGAACGCACCTTGGGCCTCGACGTCGCTTTCCAGATGGACCCGATCGCGGGCGTCGACCCTGCGGCCGACAGCACCTTCCGCCTTGCCTTGGAGGCCGCCGACCGCGGCCATCGGCTGTTCCACTACCAGGTGCCCGATCTTTCCTGGACGAACGGCGCGCTCAGCGCCCGGGGCGAGCCCCTCGGCGTCGCCCGCGACCCCGCCGCGCCCTTCGCGCTCGGCCCGACCGAGACACGCCCCCTCGCCTCGTTCGACGTCGTCTGGCTCCGCCAGGATCCGCCGTTCGACATGTCGTACATCACCAACACGCACCTGCTGGAGCAGATCCACCCGGCTACTCTGGTGGTCAACGACCCGTTCTGGGTGCGCAACAGCCCCGAAAAGATCCTGGTGCTGGACGTGGCCGACCTGATGCCGCCCACCATGGTGACGCGCCGGCTGGAGGACATCCGCGCCTTCCGCGCCGAGCACGGCGACATCATCATCAAGCCGCTCTACGGCAACGGCGGTGCCGGGATTTTCCGCCTGCGCCCCGAGGATGGCAACCTCGCCTCGCTGTTCGAGATGTTCACCGCGGTCTCGCGCGAACCGCTGATGGTGCAGGCGTTCCTGCCAGCGGTCGCGGCGGGCGACAAGCGCGTCATCCTGGTCGACGGCGAGCCGATCGGCGCCATCAACCGCGTGCCCCAGAAGGGCGAGGACCGCTCGAACATGCACGTCGGCGGCCGGGCCGAGGCAGCCGGGCTCGACGCGCGCGACCGCGAGATCTGCGCCCGCATCGGCCCGCTGCTGCGCGAGCGGGGGCTGATCTTCGTGGGCATCGACGTGATCGACGGGCGCCTGACCGAGATCAACGTCACCTCGCCCACCGGCATCCAGGAGCTGGAGCGCTTTTCGGGCATCAACGCGGCAGGGCTGATCTGGGATGCCGTGGAGCGTCGCCACGCCGCCACCCGGCCGGCCGCCGACGGGACGGCGGCTACGGGCGCACCGTGAGCCTGCCGAAGGTGCTGGCGGCCCGGCTGCTGCCCCGGCGCCTGCCGCCCGCCGCGCTGAACGCTGCGCTGCGGATCACGGCCAAGCGGCTGCTGGCCCGCGCGCAGGACCCGGTCGCGATCCGCCAGTCGCTGGAGACCGACGGCGCCGTGCTGTTCCGCCACCCGCCCGGCGCCGCCTACCAGCCAGTCGACCTGCCCGCGGCGGCGGGACCGGCGCTCTGGGCCCGGGCCCGGGGGTCGGACGAGGGCCGGACGATCCTGTATCTGCACGGCGGCGCGCACCTCGCGGGGTCGCCGCGGACGCACCGCCACCTGGCCGCCGCGCTGGCCGGGGCCGCCGGCGCCCGCGCGCTGGTGATCGATTATCGCCTGGCACCCGAACACCCGCTGCCCGCAGGGCTGGCCGATGCGCGCGGGGCCTGGGACTGGCTGCTGGCCCAGGGCACGCCCCCCGGGCGCATCGTCCTGGCGGGCGACAGCGCGGGCGGCGGGATGGCGCTGTCGCTGCTGGCGGCGCTGACCGACGACCGCGCGGCGATGCCGGGTGCGGTCGTCGCCTTTTCGCCCTGGACCGACCTGCGCGGAACTGCGGCCTCGCTGGTCGACAACGCCCGCAGCGACGCCATGCTGCCGGCCCACCGGCTGGCCGACGTGGTGGCACGTCTGCTGGCGCCGGGGATCGACGCGTCGGACTGGCGGGTGTCGCCTCTGCTCGCGACCTACCGCCGCCCGCCGCCCGCGATGATCTTCGCCTCGATGGACGAGATCCTGCTGGACGATGCGGTGCAGATGGCCGAGGTCCTGCGCCGCGCCGAGGGCGACCCCGAGCTGGAACTCCGCCAAGGACTGCCGCACGCTTGGCCGCTGTTCTACGATTATCTCGAGGCCGCCAATGCCGACGTGGCCCGCGCCGGCGCCTTTATCGCCCGCACCGTCCCCTGAGCCGCCGTATCCTCGCCATCGGCTCAGCCGGCCAGCGCGCGCACCATGCTGCGATGGGGGATCCCGGCGTCCAGGAATTCCGGCCCCTCGGCCACGAAACCCAGCCGCTCGTAGAAGCCGAGCGCCGAGATTTGGCTGTTCAGCCGCGCCGCAACCAGCCCCTCGCGCGCCGCCAAATCGGCCAGCATCCGGCGCATCAGCTCGGCGCCGAGCCCGGTGCCGCGGGCCGCCCGCACCACCGCCACGCGCTCCAGCTTGGCGTCGTCGCCGACCATGCGCACCCGCGCCGCCGCCAGCGTGGTGCGGCCCCGATGGGCGATCCAGTGCTCGGCCTCGCCGTCGCGGCCGTCCCGCTCCTCGGCGACCGAGACGCCCTGTTCGGCCACGAACACCTCGGTACGCACGGCCAGGCACCGCGCCAGCGCCTCGGGCGTGGTCGCGCGCTCGATGGTCGGGGGCACCGCCCGGGCGGCCTTTTCGGCAAGGCCCGAGGTGCCCTCGCGCGCCTCCAGCACGGCGCAGACGTCTTCGAGCGTCACGCCCGAGGCGGTGAGCATCACCAGCAGGTGGTAGAGGGTGTCCGCCGCCTCGGCCGCCAGGGCGGTTCGGTCGCCGCGGGTAGCCTCGATCACCGCCTCGACCGCCTCCTCGCCGAACTTCTGCGCGGCCTTGGCCGGGCCCTTGGCCAGCAGCGTGGCGGTGTGCGAGCTGGCGGGGTCCGCGCCCCGGCGCGCGGCGACGGTGGCGGCCAGGCGGGCGATCACGTCGGTCATCGGTGGGTCCCCGTGGCTGGCTCCGGCGCTCTGCCTGCGCCTAGCGCACCCGGCGCGGCGCCGTCCATGGTGCGGGTCCGGGCCACGTGCACCCGGTCGGCCGCGGCGCGGTGCGCGACAGGCTGTCGGGCGCTGGCCGGCGCCTGGGCACAGCGGAGGGGCGACGGCAGCCATTCGGCCGCCACGGCGCCGGACTTCAGGATCAGCCCCGGCGTCGTGCGCAGGTCCCAGCCCGAGAGGTCGCGCATCGCGTCGATGGGCCGTTCGATCGCGTCGCGCCCCGGCGCCACGCCCGGGGGCCAGTCGACCGGGCGGGCATAGACGAAGCGCATGTCGTCATCGCTGTCGGGGTCATCGCTGTCGGGGTCATCGCTGCCGGGGTCATCGCTTTCGGGGTCATCGCTGTCGGGGTCATCGCTGTCGGGGTCATCGCTGTCGGGCGCGGGCAAGCCCCGGGCGCGGCTGCCCGATACGACGGCCAGCAGGATAAGCGCATCGCCGGCGCCCGCGATCCGGGCCAGGCGGGCGCGCACCGTGGCGTGCATCGCGGGATCGACGGCCGCGCTCACAGCCGGACGGGGATGCCCGCGGCGGCCATGTGGGCCTTGGCCTCGGCGATGGAATGCTGACCGAAGTGGAAGATCGAAGCGGCGAGCACGGCCGAGGCGTGACCATCGCGCACCCCCTCGACCAGATGCTCCAGCGTGCCGACGCCGCCCGAGGCGATCACCGGCACCTCGACCGCGTCCGCCACCGCGCGGGTCAGCGGGATGTCGAAGCCCACCTTGGTGCCGTCGCGGTCCATCGAGGTCAGCAGGATCTCGCCCGCGCCCAGGTCCACGACCTTCCGGGCGAAGGCCACCGCGTCGATGCCCGTGCCGCGCCGGCCGCCGTGGGTGAAGATCTCGAAGCCCGAGGGCGTGTCGCTGCCCGACTTCGCGTCGATGGCGACGACGATGCACTGGGCGCCGAACTTTTGGGCCGCGCGGCCGACGAACGCGGGCTCGCGCACCGCCGCGGTGTTGATCGAGACCTTGTCGGCGCCGGCCAGCAGCAGGGTGCGGATATCCTCGACCGTGCGCACGCCGCCGCCCACCGTCAGCGGCATGAAGCAGCGTTCGGCCGTGCGCTCGACCACGTGGATCAGGGTGCCGCGGTCCTCGTGGCTGGCGGTGATGTCGAGGAACGTCAGCTCGTCGGCCCCGGCGGCGTCGTAGACCGCGGCCTGCTCCACCGGGTCGCCGGCGTCGCGCAGGTCGACGAAGTTGACGCCCTTGACCACGCGCCCGTCGGCGACGTCCAGGCAGGGGATCACGCGGGTCTTCAGCATCGGCTCATCCGGCGGTCGGGGCGATGCGCGCTCGATACCCCAGCCGGGCGGCGCGGCCAATGGCGGGGCCAAAAGGGGGGGGCCAATGGCGGGGCCAATTGGGGGGGGCCAAATGGGGGGCTCATGCCGGGACGCATAGCAAGCGGGCCGCCGGGGCGGCGGAGGCGTAACCACGAATGCGTGATGGTCTCGCCGCCGCGCTGGCCCCGTGCGGGCGGTTGCCGCTACGCCTCGGCGGCGCGTCGGGCAGGCAGGCCGGGCGCCGAGACCGCAGGATCGGACCCCAAGGAGACGCCGATGCCCCGCCCCCAATTCGCCTACCTGAGCGCCGCCGCGCTGAGCGTCGCGGCCTTGGCCCAGCCGGCCGCCGCCGACAGCGCCTTTGTCACCAAGACCAGCCCCCACGACGTAGAGACCACGCTGGATCGCATCGCCGCGGCGGTCGAGGCCAACGGCGGCAAGGTCTTCGTGCGCCTGGACCACGCGGCCGCGGCCTCGGACTACAACAAATCGCTGCGCCCGACCCAGGTGCTGATCTTCGGCAACCCCGCCGCCGGCACCGGGCTGATGGACCAGAACCCGCTGTTGGCCGTCGATCTGCCGCTCAAGGTCATGGCCTATGCCGAGGGCGAGGGATCGGTCGTGGTCTACCGCAAGCCCGAAACCTGGGCGCTGGACCATGGGCTGCAAAAGCTGGCCGAGGGTGCCGGCGGCACGCTGGACCGGTTGACCGACCGGGCCATCGCGCCCGAGTGATCCCGCGCCAGGGCGGTCAGGCGGCGAGCGCCGCGACCGCCGCGCCCAGGTCGATCGTGCCGTCATAGAGCGCGCGGCCCGAGATCGCGCCTGCGATCACCCCGGTGTCGCGGAGCGCGATCAGGTCGGCCAGCGAAGCGACCCCGCCGGACGCGATGACCGGGATCGAGACGGCGCGGGCCAGCGCTTCGGTCGCCGCGACGTTGGGCCCCTGCATGGCGCCGTCGCGGTCGATGTCGGTATAGACCAGGGCCGCGACGCCCGCGTCCTCGAAGCGCCGGGCAAGATCGGTCGCGGTGACGTCCGACACGTCGGCCCAGCCCTCGACCGCCACCCGGCCGGCGCGCGCGTCGATGCCCACGGCGATGCGGCCGGAGTAGGCCGCCGCCGCCCCCCGTACCAGGGCGGGATCGCGCAGCGCCGCGGTGCCCAGGATCACGCGCGCGACGCCCTTGTCGAGCCAGGCCTCGACGGTCGCGCGGTCGCGGATGCCGCCGCCGAGCTGGACCGGCACGTCGACGGCTGCCAGCACCGCCTCGACCGCCGCGGCGTTGACCGGGCGGCCGGCGAAGGCGCCGTTGAGATCGACGATGTGCAGCCAGCGGCAGCCGGCGTCGGCAAAGGCGCGCGCCTGCAGCGCCGGGTCGGTGCCGAACACGGTGGCCGAGGCCATGTCGCCGCGCACCAGCCGCACGCAGGCCCCGTCCTTGAGATCGATCGCAGGCAACAGGATCATCGGCACGCTCCCTGGGCTGCCCGGTTCAAGCGCCCCCTTGTTGGCGCGCCGCTTGTGGGCGCGACCCGTCTAGGCGCGACCCCGCCGCGGCTCAAGGCCGCCTAGCCGACCGTGCACCGCTTGGCAGGGTGCGCGCGGGCGGCGGCGGCGGGCGCCGGGGCTGCGTGGCCGCGGGCGGCCGGTATCGCGCCCAGAAGGCAGGGCTGCGGTGCGGTTTCGAGGGTCGCGAAGGGGCAGTGGGCTGAGAGAAGCCCGGGAGGGCTTCACGCCGAGCGTGTGCCGGTACCGAGCCGCGTCAAGGACAAGCCGCTGCGCGGTCGCCTGGCGGCGATCCTTGACCCGGCGCGGTACCTGCGCCGTGCGCGCGTGGGCGGGCAGGGCGCGCGTGGATGGGCAGCCGGGCCTGGGCGGCTTGTCAGGGGGTCCAGGCGAGAAAGTTGCCGATCAGGGTGAGCCCGGTGGTCTGGCTCTTTTCGGGGTGGAACTGGGTGCCGACCAGGTTGGCGCGGGCCACCGCTGCCGTCACCGGCTGGCCATAGTCGACATGGGCCAGACGGTCGGCCGGATCGGCGGCCTGCAGGTGGTAGCTGTGCACGAAATAGGCGTGAGCGCCGGCGTCGATGCCGGCCAGCACCGGGTGCGCCGTGTCGGCCAGCACCAGCGCGTTCCAGCCGATCTGCGGGATCTTGAGCGCGGGCGCGGTCGGGGCGAGGCGTACCACGTCGCCGCCGATCCAGCCGAAGCCGGGCGTCTCGCCGTGCTCGAGCCCGCGCGTGGCCATCAGCTGCATGCCCACACAGATGCCGAGGAACGGGTGACCCTCGGCGACGCGGCCGGCGACCGCCTGGGCCAGACCGTCGACCGCGTGCAGCCCGTCGCGGCAGTCGCGGAACGCGCCGACGCCGGGCAGCACCACACGCTCGGCCCGGGCCACGACCTGGGGGTCGCCCGACACGGCGACGGGGCCGCCGAGGGGGGCGGACGCGGTGCCCCGCTCGGCCGCCATCCGCTCGAACGCCTTGGCGGCCGAGCGCAGGTTGCCCGAGCCGTAGTCGACGATGACGGTCGTCATGGGCGGGTCGACCAGGGCGCGGTCATGGCAGGACGGCGCGGCCCTGGCGGTACTGCTCCTCGGCGCCCTCCTCGGTGCGGGCCTCGACGATGCCGACCTCCTCCCAGCCGCGCAGGCGCAGTTCGGCGCGCTCGAGCGTCGATCCCTCGAGCAGGCAGAGCGCGATGAAGCCCAGATAGACCGAGCCCAGCGCCGCCGGCACCGTGACCGCCGTCGCCGCCATCGCGGCGAGGATCAGCAGAAAGGTGATCCAGAGGCCGCGCCAGATCGCCCAGATCGGCGGCACGATCGCCAGCGGATGACGCTGGTCGCCGATCAGCCACAGCCGGTCCTCGCGGCCCGCGCGGGTGTGCACGGTGTAGAGATCGGTCTCCATCAGAGCGCCCCTTTGGTGGATGGCAGCGCGCCGCCGCGCCGCGGGTCTGGCTCGGCCGCCTCGCGCAGCGCCCGTGCCACGGCCTTGTAGCTCGCCTCGGCGATGTGGTGGCTGTTGGCGCCGGCGAGGGATGTCACGTGCAGAGTCATGCGCGCGTTCATGGCGAGGGCGGTGAAGAACTCCCGCACCAGCTCCGCGTCGAAGGACCCGATCTTCTCGGCCGAGAAATCCACGTTCCACACCAGGAACGGCCGGCCCGAGAAGTCGAGCGCGGCGCGGGCCAGCGCCTCGTCCATAGGCAGAAGGCAGGACCCGTAGCGGCGAATGCCGCGCTTGTCGCCCACCGCCTCGGCCAGCGCCTTGCCCAGCGCGATGCCCACGTCCTCCACCGTGTGGTGGTCGTCGATGTGCAGATCGCCGGTCGCGCGCACGGTCATGTC
>JBCCMW010000122.1:0-10561 GCA_039026175.1 Pseudomonadota bacterium | reverse complement strand
GGCGGCGCCGCGGGGGACGTCGCGACAGCACGGCCCCCCCGCGCGGCCGCGCCGCTGGCGCTGATCGCCGTCACCGATGGACGCGCCGGGAACCGGGCGCAGGCGCTGGGTCTGGCCGAGGCGCTGGCCCGCCGTCGCCCCGCCGCGCGTGCCGAGATCGCCGAGCGGACCGTGACGTTGCGCCCCGCTGCCGCCCGGCTGCCGCCGCGGTTCTGGGCGCTGCTGGCAGCACCGGGCTGGCGCGGGCCGCTGCCCTGGCCCGAGGCGGGTCTCGACCCCGGCACGCGCGACCTGGCGATGGCGCCACCGTCGCCCGGCGCGCTGCTGATCGGGGCCGGCCGTCGCGCGGGCCCGGTCGTCGCAGCGCTGGCGGCCCGGCACGGGCTCGCCTCGGTCCAGCTCTTGGGCCCGCAGATGGCGCCGTGCCACTTCGGCCTGGTCGCAGCACCCGCGCACGACGGGCTGACGGGCGACAACGTCGTGGCGACGCTGGGCTCGGTCGGCCGGCTGACCCGCACGGGTATCGAGGCGGCTGCGTCGGCGCTGCCCGACGCGGTGCGCGCAGCCCTCGACGCCCTGCCCCGCCCGCGCCTGGCGTTGCTGCTGGGCGGGCCGTCGCGCAGCGCAGGTTTCGCTGCCGCCGACGCCGAGGCGCTGGCCACCGCCGTCGCCGCCGCAGCGGCCGGGGGATGGTCGGTGATGGTCACCCCCTCGCGCCGCTCGCCGCCCGGGCTGGCGGCCCGGCTGGCCGCCGCCTGCCCGCCCGGACGGGGCTGGGCGTGGGACGGTGTCGACGCCGCGACCAACCCCTATCCCGGGATGCTGGGTCTGGCCGACGCCGTGCTGGTCACCGAGGACAGCGTCAACATGGCCTCCGAGGCCGCGGCGAGCGGGCTGCCGGTGCACGTCTTCCGGCTGGCCCTGGTGAGCCGCAAGATCCGGGCCTTCCACCGCGCTCTGGCCGAGCATGGCGCGAGCCGGCCCTACGACGGCGCGCTCGCAGCATGGTCCTATGCCCCGCTGGCCGAGGCGGATCGGCTGGCCGCCCTGGTCGAGACGCGGCTGCTGCGCTGACGCGCACCGCCCCTCGGCCACGGACGACGGCACACGGTGGCCGCCACAGGGGCGACGATCGGCCCGGCGCGCGCGCTGGCCCTTGGAGCGGGCGCCATGGCAGCGTACATCCCGCCAACCGGAGCGCCGCCGCCCGCCGCCCGCCGCCCTATGCCCCATGCCCCATCCCCCGGGGAGGCGAGGCCCCGCCAGCGCTGCCCCAGACACAGGAGACCCGCCATGGCCGAGGACGCGAAGGCCGCCACCGACCCGGGCGCGGCCCCACCGGACGAGACCCGCCACACCCGGGTGCTGATCATCGGCTCGGGTCCTGCGGGCTATACCGCCGCCGTCTATGCCGCGCGCGCGATGCTGGAGCCGGTGTTGATCCAGGGCATCCAGCCGGGTGGCCAGCTCACCATCACCACCGACGTCGAAAACTGGCCCGGCCTGATCACCACCCAGGGTCCCGAGCTGATGCAGCAGATGGAGGCCCATGCCCGCGATACCGGGGCCGAGGTGATCTCGGACCATGTCGAGCGGCTGGACACGGCCACCCGCCCGTTTCGCGCCGTCACCGAGCGCGGCCTGACCGTCACCGCCGACGCCGTGATCCTGGCGACCGGCGCCCAGGCGAAATGGCTGGGGCTCGACAGCGAGCGGCAGTTTGTGGGGATGGGCGTCTCGGCCTGTGCCACCTGCGACGGGTTCTTCTACCGCAACCAGGCGGTGCTGGTGATCGGCGGCGGCAATACGGCGGTCGAGGAAGCGCTGTATCTGGCGGGCCTCGCCTCGAAGGTGACGCTAGTGCACCGGCGCGACAGCCTGCGCGCCGAGGCGATCCTGCAGAAGCGTCTGTTCGCCCACCCCAAGATCGACGTCGTGTGGGACCATGTTGTCGACGAGATCCTGGGCGATGCCT
This sequence comes from Pseudomonadota bacterium, assembly GCA_039026175.1. Classification (GTDB taxonomy): domain Bacteria; phylum Pseudomonadota; class Alphaproteobacteria; order Rhodobacterales; family Rhodobacteraceae; genus Thermohalobaculum. Next base: position 8,586 of record JBCCMW010000122.1, on the reverse strand, counting down.
CGGGGGTCACTGGCGCGCGGCTGCGCCATGTCGCGACGGGCGAGACGCAGGACCTGGCGGCGATGGGCGTGTTTGTAGCCATCGGACACTCGCCTGCCTCGGCGTTGGTGGCCGACCAGGTCGAGACGCACCACGGCGGCTATGTGGCGGTGAAGCCGGGGACGACCGAGACGTCGGTGCCGGGCCTCTTCGCCGCCGGCGACGTGACCGACCATGTCTATCGCCAGGCCGTCACCTCGGCCGGGATGGGCTGCATGGCGGCGCTGGACGCCGAGCGCTACCTTCAGGGCCTGGACGACAGCGCCACGGCCCAGGCCGCCGAGTGAGCGGGAGCCAGAACCGGGCAGCAGTCGATCGTCGCTCCCGATCCCGGACCGCAGCGCTGTGCCCTCATGGCGCGCCGGGTCGCGCGTCGGCAGCGCCCCCGCCATCGCCGCACCGGCAGCGCGCGTCAGCAGCACCGCCCCGGAGGCGCGCGTCAGCGGCGTCCCCACCAGCACAGCACCGACGGCGCCCGTCGGCGGCGCCCCGGCCACCGCCGCAGCCGAGGCGCGCGTCGGCGGCGTCCCCACCAGCACCGCACCGGACCGGCACCGCGTCGGTGCGGCCCAACCAGCACCGCGGCGCGGTGAGACGCGGGTGACCGCTGCGCCCTGCCTTGCCGACCATCCCGAGAGAGACGCCAGACAGCGGCCCAGCGGCATCAGGGTGCTGGGCCGCATGGGATGGCGCCTGCCACCACCGCGTTGGGGGGTACCCTGTGCAGGGTCGGGCGCGGCAGCAGGGTCTCAGTAATCGGTGCTGATCCCTGCCCCGCGCCGCAGCGCCATCGTCCGGCGACGGGTGGCGCGCAGCAGCAGCGGCGCCCCTGCCAGCACCACTAGCAGGACCAGCAGCACGGCGGCAAGCCCGAGGTAGAGGAGCGGCTCGGTGAGGTCGCCATAGGGCCCGCGCCCCGCCTCGCCCACCGTGCCCAGGTAGAACGCCACAAGCAGCGCCAGCATGCCCAGCAGCATCAGCAGCCGCCGCGCGCGACCCAGCCCCAGCCACCAGCGCGCGATGCGATAGAGCCCGCGCATCCCCGGCCGGCGACAGAAGTCGATGTCGGCGCGCAGCAGCGCCAACTCGTCGAGCTGGGGCGACAACGCCAGCGCATCGCACACGGCCCGGTGTGCGGCGTCGATGCGCCCGGTCTCGAGACACACCCGGGCCAGCATCTCGTGCGCGCTGGCAAGCTCGGGGGCCTCGGCCAACGCCTGGCGGGCCTCGGTCTCGGCCCGCTCCAGCCGGCCCAGCGCGATCGACGCATGGGCCATCGCCACCTGCGCCCAGGCAACGCCGGGGTGCGCGGCCGCCAGGCGCGCGGCCGCACGGTGCTGGGCCTGGGGACGGGCGCGGGTCATCTCGGCCAGCACGGCGAGCTGCAGACCGTCCAAGTGCGCGGGATCGCCCGCCAGCACCGTCGCCGCCGCCTCGGCTGCCACGGTGCCCTGGCCGCGCCTCAGCGCCAGATGGCCGCGAGCGACATGGGCCAGCGGTGCGTCGGGCGTGGCGGCCAGGGCAGCGCGCACCGCGGTCTCGGCCTCGTCCACCCGGCCGAGCGCCAGCAGCGCCAGCCCGCGCATCGCGAGCGCCGGCCCGTGCCCCGGTGCGGCAGCCAGCGCGGCGTCATAGTGGGCGATTGCCCGCGCATGCGCGCCGCGGACCCGGGCTGCGCGGCCCAACAGCATCTGGTGGCGAACCGTCTCGGCCGCGTCGCGGGACCCGCTGTCCACCGCCCGCGCCCTAGTAGCTGCGCTTCAGCGTCGCCTGCCGGCGGAACCGGGCCATGGCGCGGTGCTGCAGCATCTGCATCCCGAACAGCGACAGCCCGAAGGCCAGCCCCACGAAGGACAGCGCCTGCGCCACCTCGCGCAGGCCCGCATAGCGCATCAGATCGAACGACAGCGAGTAGAGGAAAAAGCCGATGGCGACGTACGTCAGCAAGCGCGCGGCCGGGATCGTCTCGAGCCGGTAGGTCAGGCGGAACAGCGGCCCCACCACCGGGCGGCGGCTGAAACCGACATCGGTCAGCAGCTTTTGCGCCCCGGCCGACTCGGGCGCGATGGACAACGCGCTCAGCCCCGCGTCGCGGGCATCCTCGAAGCGGCGCTGCAGATAGAACGCCTCGCCGATGGCCACGTGGGCGGCCGCGCTCTCGGCCTCCAACGCCAGCGCCTCGCGCGCCCTCGCCTCGGCCACCGGCGCGTCGCCGCGCAGGATGGCCGCATCGGCGAGCGAGACAAAAGGATCGGCCCGCGCGGGTAGCGCTGCGCGCAGCGCCGTTGCCGCCGTCTCCAGCGCATCGGCATCGCGGGCCCGCAGCGCCAGCGCACAGCGCAGGTGCAGCGCGTCGACCGACATGGGGTCCAGCTGCAGCGCCCTCTCGTTCGCCGCCTCGGCCCCGTCGGTATCGTCGATCAGCAGCAGCGCCAGCGCCAACGCCAGATGCGAGGCCGGGTCGTTCGGGGCGTAGGAAAGCGCGCGGTTGGCCTCCTCGATCGCGCCGAAGCGCCGGTTCATCGCGGCCAGGGTGATCGACAGCTCGGCGTGGGCTCGCCCGTTCTCGGGGTCCTCGGTCAGCGCGTCGCAGAGGAACGAGACCGAGCGGTCGTAGGCCCCGCGGTCGCGCGCGAAGATGCCGTTGCGGATTGCCCCCATGACGCCGAGGCCCATGCCGCTCACAGCGACCCCCAAAGCAGGCGCAGCACGGCGTTGTCGCCCAGCGCCGGGCGCACCAGAAAACGGTCGATCAGATACAGCGCGACCACCGTGCCGATGCCGCGGTTGACGCCGGTCGCCGCCTCGCGCCCATAGGCCGCCACCACGTGCTGGCGCTGATAGGCGTAGAGGAGCGCGACCAGCACCGCCAAGAGCTGCACGTTCCGCACGATCTCGGCCGCCAGGGTCATCTCGGCCCCGCGCAGCGCCAGCGCGGCGGCGCCCACGGCCACCGTCGCCACGTACGCCCCGCCCAGCACCAACACCTGGCGCACCCGGTCGCGGCAGCCCAGCGCCCAGGCGTTGAGCGCGCCCAGCGCCAGCGCCGGTAGATCCGCGACGATCAGCGACGACAGCAACGGCGCCATCGCGGCCACGGCCAACCCCGGGCGCGCGCCCGGCAGCGTTTCGGGCGGCACCTGATAGCGCATGCCCCCGCCGCCGCCCCCGCCGCCGCCCCCGACGCCGCCGCCGCTGCCGCCCCGGCGCCCGTGCGCGGCGCCGGTTCCGAGCCCTGGGTCCGACAAGGCCATGCTCAGCGCCCGTGCTGCTTGAGGAACGCCAGGATGTCGTCGTAGCGCCCGCTCTCGTTGGCATAGGTCGCGTGGTTGCGCGCCGTCGTCAGCCAGTCGGTCACGCTGGAGCGCACCTGCCCCATCGCCGCGGTCAGCATGCGCTGGTCGATGGGCACCTCGCGCCCGCTGTCCAGCGTGGCGTCGATGGCGATGTCGGCCGCACGCTCGACGATGTCGGCGAGGTCCGCGCCCGACAGACCCGCGGTCTTGGCCGCCACCGCCGCCGTGTCCAGTCCAGGCGCCTGGGGCCGTTCGGCGAGTTCCAGGCGCAGGATCGCCTCGCGCGCCTCGCGGTCGGGCGGGGGGACAAAAAACAGCCTGTCGAACCGGCCCGGGCGCAGGAACGCGGCGTCCATCGCCCAGGGCAGGTTGGTCGCCGCCAGCACCAGCACGCCGTCGTTGCGCGTCCCCGCGCCGTCGATCTCGGTCAGCATCACGCTCACCAATTGCGAGACATGGCTGGCCGAGGCGGCGGCGCGCTTCGATGCCAGCGCGTCGACCTCGTCGAAGAAGAGGATCGCCGGCGCGTCGGCGCGGGCTTTGTCGAAGGCGGCGGACATGCGGCCCTCGCTCTCGCCCTGGTAGCGGGCCAGGATGTCGGCGACCTGGATGGTGTGGAACGCCGCCTTGCACTCGCCCGCGGTGGCGCGCGCGATCATCGTCTTGCCGCAGCCCGGCGGACCATAGAGCAGGACGCCACCGCCGGATTTGCGCCGAAAGCGCGAGACCAGGCTGTGGCTCTGGAACGGCGCGATGATCCGGCGCTGGATGTCGCGCTTGACCTGCGCAAGGCCGCCCACGTCGGCGAAGGTGACCGGCGCGTCGGGCGGCTCGGGCAGGGTGATGGCGGCGTCGTTCTCGGCCGCGTCCTGGCCGCCGACGAGGCGGAGCTGGCGGCGCGGCAGGTCGGCGACGGTCGTGTCCTGGGGCGCCGCTTTCTCGGGCGCCGTGTTTTCGGGCGCCGCGTCTTTGGGCGCCGCGTCATCGGGCGGCGTGTTGTCGGGCGGCGGATCCCCGGTCGCACGGTCCTCGGGCTCACGCTCGGGCTCGAGCCCGGGCTCGGCATCGACCCCGGCGACCGGTGTCTGGGCCGGGCGCAGGGGCGCGGCGGGCGCGGGCGTCGCGCCGGTGCGCCAGGCGGCGGCATCGTCGGCAAGTCCCGCGCTGGCGAAGATCTCGGCCAGCAGCGCGCGGTCGGTGGGGTTGGCGACCGCGGCGGGGTCCAGTTCGAAGGCGGCGGCCAGCGCCTGCGACGCCTCGCCCGCCTGGTGCAGCGCGCGGATCACGGCCAGGCGCAGCACCGCGTTGCCCGGGTTGGCAGCCAGGCGCGCCAGCAAAGCGTCGATCTGCGGTCCTGCCATGAGCTGTCCCCTCGGCGTGCCGGTCCCGTGGGCCGCAAGCGCCACGCGCGCGGGCCCCTGTCAAGGGATCGCCGCTGGCGCCGAGCCGCCGGCCCGTGCAACAGCGGCTGCCGCGCGACGGGCCGCGGCCACCTGTCATCGGTGGTCGCGGCCCGTTCGTGCGGCGCGCGCACAGCCGGCCCGCGCGACAGCATGTACGCGTGCGGCGGCCGCCTCCGTCGCCCACCGGATCACGCGAAGCGGTTGTCGCGCGGAAAACCGCGCGGGGCCATGCGCCCGGCGCTGGCGCGCGGGCCGATCCAGTCGGCAAGCTCCGCGCCCTTCACCACCCGTGTGCCGTTGCCGTAGGGAAATATCAGCCCCTCCTCGCGCCGGATCACCCGGGCGTCCGACAGGCCGCCGTCCTTGTATTTTTGCAGCCGCACCCCCTTGCCGCGGGCCATTTCGGGCAGTTCGGACAGCGCAAAGATCAGGAGTTTGCGGTTCTCGCCCACCACCGCGACGTGATCGCCCTCGACCGGGGCGACCAGGGCCACGCGCACGCCGGGCTTGACGTTCATCACTTGGCGCCCGCCGCGGGTCTGGGCCACCGCGTCGCCGCCCGGCAGCACGAACCCATCGCCCGCCGTCGAGGCCAGCAGGTAGCGCGCGTCCGCCCGGTGCACGACCAGGGCCACGATCTCGGCATCCTGCGCCATTTCGGCCAGCATCCGCACCGGCTCGCCCGACCCGCGCCCGCCCGGCAGCCGGTCGCACGAGAGCGTGAAGACGCGGCCGTCCGAGGCGAAGATCAGCAGCCGGTCGGTCGAGAGCGCGGGCAGGTGGAAGCGCGGGCCGTCGCTGTCCTTGAACTTCACCGCCTTGTCGGCCGGCTGGTGACCGGACAGCGCCCGGATCCAACCCTGTCTGGAACAGACCACGGTGATCGGCTCGCGCTCGACCAGCGTGTCGACGGCCAGCGCGCCGGCATCGGGTGCCGCGCCGAAGCCGGTGCGCCGCGCCCCGATGGGCCATGGCTGGGTGCGCGCCTTGGCCTCGGCCAGCGCGTCGGCCGCGACCGGCCCGCGCAGGGCCACCGGTGCACCGTAGGCCTCGTCGATCTCGCGGATCTGGGCGCGGATGCGGTCCCACTGGGCGCCCTCGTCGGCGAGCAGTGCCTTCAGATCCGCCTGCTCGGCCGTCAGCCGGTCGCGCTCGGCACGGAGCTGCATCTCCTCCAGCCGGCGAAGGGCGCGCAGGCGCATGTTCAGGATCGCCTCGGCCTGCACCTCGGTCAGCCGGACGGCGGCACCGTCCTCGGCGGGCCAATCCTCGGCCATCAGGGCCTGCTTGGGCTCGTCCTCGGTCCGGATGATCTCGATCACCCGGTCCAGGTTGAGGAACGCCACGATGTAGCCGCCGAGCACGTCGAGCCGGGCGGCGATCTTGCCCAGCCGATGGCGCGTGCGCCGGAGCAGCACATCGCGGCGGTGGTCCAGCCAAGCGCGCAGCACCTCGGCCAGGCTCGCGACCTTGGGCGTGCGCCCGTCGATCAGCACCGTCAGGTTCAGCGGCACCCGGACCTCGAGGTCGGACTGCTTGAACAGCATCTCCATCAAGGCCGCGGGATCGATGTTGCGCGAGCGGGGCTCCAGCACCAGGCGAATGTCCTCGGCGCTCTCGTCGCGCACGTCGGCCAGCGCGGTGATCTTGCGCGATGTGACCAGGTCGGCGAGCCGCTCGATCAGCTTGGCCTTGGCGACCTGGTAGGGGATCTCGCCGACGACCACCTGCCACTGGCCGCGGCCGAGTTCCTCGACCGTCCAGACCGCGCGCACCCGGAAGCCGCCGCGCCCGGTGGCATAGGCGTCGGCGATGCTGCCGGCCGTCTCGACCAGCGTGCCGCCGGTCGGAAAGTCGGGTCCGGGCACATGGGTCAGCAGCGCGGCACTGTCCAGCGTCGGATCGTCGATCATCGCCAGGGCGGCGGCGCAGAGCTCGCCCACATTGTGCGGCGGGATCGAGGTCGCCATGCCGACCGCGATGCCCGAGGCGCCGTTGGCCAGGAGATTCGGCACCGCCGCGGGCAGCACCTCGGGCTCCTCGTCGGAGCCGTCATAGCTGGGACGAAAGGCGACGGCGTCCTCGTCGATGCCCTCCATCAGCCGTGCGGCAAAGGCCGTCAAGCGCGCCTCGGTATAGCGCTGCGCAGCCGGGTTATCGCCGTCGATGTTGCCGAAATTGCCCTGCCCGTCGACCAGCGGATAGCGGACGTTGAAGTCCTGGGCCAGCCGCGCCAGCGCATCGTAGATCGCCGCGTCGCCGTGGGGGTGAAAGTTGCCCATCACCTCGCCGACGATCTTGGAGCATTTGCGGAACGCCGCCTGCGGGTCCAGGCGCAGCCCCCGCATCGCGTACAGGATGCGCCGGTGCACGGGCTTCAACCCGTCGCGCGCATCCGGCAGCGCGCGGTGCATGATGGTCGACAGCGCGTAGGTCAGATACCGCTCGGATAGGGCCCGATCGAGCGCTTCGGCACGCTCCATTTCGTCGTCTTGCATCTCTCCGGCCATAGATCTGGTGTAGCAGGGGGAATTGTCGTGGTCCAGTTGCGCAAAGCCATCGGCAATCGCCGTGCGCGATGCTAGATTTGCTGCAATGCGGGACAGCGTCGGCTGGGTGGGTCGACTGGGTGGAATGCGCGGCGCGGCGCCGAGTTGGGCGCGCAGGCGGCAGCGGCCAAGCGGGGAGCCATGATCGATCGGATCACCGATATCATCGACAGCATCATCCAGGCGCTGAACGATATCTTCGGCTAGCCCGGGCGGCCGCGGGTGCCGAACGCGGGCCGGATGCCCGCCCGTCGGCGCCGGTGGTGGCGCGCGGGTGCCGCCGGCCTCCGCGAGATCGTCGCGGTTCTGACGCCGTGTTGACCGCCGCCGCGCAAAGTGGGGCGGTTTTGCCCCGCTAACGCCATGTTCGCGCGGCAAGACGTATGGTGAGGTACGCTTTCATCGTCAGGGGGTTGGACGTGTCCACATCGATGTACGGCGGGATCGCGCTGATGGGCCTGGGCGTGGCCGGCATGATCTATGCTGGCATCTCGCTCAGCCAGACGGGTGGCAAGCCCGAGATGGCCACGGTGGCAGCCGTGACCACCGGCGAAGGCACGTCCTCCCCGACGCCCGAGGTGCCGCTGGCAGGCCCCGGTCTGGCGACCGCGCCGGACACCTCGCTGGCCCCTGGCGCAGGCCAGGATACGCCACCCGGGGCCGGTCCTTCCTCGAACCCGACGATCCGGCTGGGCATGCCCGTGGTGCCGGGTGCGCCCAGCGCACCGGCTGTCGGCGACGTCGGCGGGGCGGCCGGAGACGGGACGGCCGGAGACGGGGTGGCGGGAGACGGGGTGGCGGGAGACGGGGTGGCGGGAGACGGGGCGCTGGCCAGTCGGCCGAGCGCGCCCTCGCAGGCGCCCGTTCCCTCGCCCGAGCCCGCGCCGGGCCCCACGGCAGGTCTCGGCCAGGGCGGGGTCGCGGGCCCTGGGTCCGCAGCGACCATCGACACGTCGCCCGCCCGCGGCGGCGATACCGTGCCGAGCCCCGACACAGCGGCCGTGCCGAACGCGCCGACCGCCGGCAGCGGCGTCCCGGGCGTGGGCGATGGGGGCAGCGGCGTCGGTGCGGCGCCGAGCGCGCCGCGCGGCGGCACCGATGTGGCCCTGGCACCGCCGACGGGCGGTCTCGGCAGCAGCATGACCGCGCCCGGCAGCGGGTCGCTGAGCGTCGGCGGGCCCGAGACGGTGGACGCGCCGCTGGCCGTGGCCCCCAGCGCCCCGGAAGTGCCGGCCGGCGACCCGATCGTCGAGATGGTGGCGTCGGACGACCCGGCGATGGCCGACGCGATCCGCGCCG